>NZ_RAWP01000048.1:0-67448 GCF_003668935.1 Corallococcus sp. AB032C
CCGGCCTTGTACTCCGCCGTGAACTCCCGGCGCGGCCTGCGGGGCTTCCTCTGCTTTTCGTCAGTCGCGGACATCCCGTGCTCCTTCCATCACATCTCGGGTGTCCACGGAACCGGGCCAGGCTCACCGTCGGAACCGAGGAGCCGTAGCACGCAAGAGCATCAAGGGCTTGCGCGCTGCGCGCGCTCGCCCCTGATGTCCATCAAGCTGCGCGGCGCGCTGACGCGCGCCTCCAGCGATGGCCATCAACCAGCCGGCTCACCCGACCATCAACAAAGGTGCGCGGCAACAAGTACGCAGGCGGGCGCGCCATTGTTTGGTTCGCGTTCGGTGAGCGAGAGCTACGACCCTATCCGCCATCACCACCGCAGTGGCTCGTTGATGCCCAGCGGCGGCAGGAAAATGCGTGGCACGTTGTGTTGACCGAGGCCGACATCAAAGACCCCGAGCCCGCGGGACCTGTCAGCGTGAAGGAGACAGTGGATTCGTGAGTTTACTGCGCAGCCTGACGTGAAGAGGCAAGCCGCGCGGGGGGAGCCAGACGGCGTTCGGCAAGGTCTGCGGCTTCGGTGGGCTGCGAGAGAAGCGCTCGGGGGGCGCGAGCGGACCTCAGCCACGCGAAGCGCATGCTGTCTCCGTGCAAGAAGTAGCCGCGCTCAAGCCGTGAAGCCAATGCCCCTGGACGCTACTGTCAGCATCCAGGGGCTTTTCACGTGAAGCGCTCCAGAAGGGAGAGGTCCGCCATGCGCCTCTATCGTCCCGTCGGGCTTGCCGAGTTGTTGTTGATCTACCGGTCGGGCATGCGGCGTTTTCCACCGCGCCTGCCGGAGCAGCCCATTTTCTACCCGGTGCTCAACGAGCCCTATGCCCGGCAGATCAGCCGGGACTGGAACGCCAAGAGCCCCGAAGGCGCCGGCTACGTGACGGCGTTCGACGTGGAGGATGCCCACGCGGCCTCATTCGAGGTCCAGCAGGTCGGTGCCCGGATGCACCAGGAACTCTGGGTTCTGGCCGAGGCCTTGGATGCGTTCAACGATCACATCCAGGGACGGATTCGTGTGATCGCCGCGGACTTTGGTCCGCACTTCACGGGCAGGATTCCAGAGGCCTTCTCCCTGCGTGGGCAGAATGCGCGGACCCAACTGAAGACCCTGATTGGGATCCACGGGTACAACGGGATGGACTTCCACGCAGAGGTGACCGCGAACCATGAGGCCGTGTTCGCGCACCTCCCCTATTGGGGGCAGATCGCCACCGGGAACGGGACCCAGGTGGTGGAAGCAATCCGCGAGGTGTGGAGCGGAGCCTTCCCGGAGATCCCGCTGGGGGAGGCCCGTGGATGAATTGGTCCGTCTACGCCGACTTGTCGCGCTCACTGACCGCTGCGGAGCGGCGGTCTGTCTTTGAAGCGCTTGACGAGGTCGTGCTCGATAGCGGTTGTGTCGGCCCGCAGAATGGCGGAGTCGAAGAGGTGCATTTCCGCGTGGATGCTGTCTCTGCCGCGGAAGCGAGCGTGACTGCCGCGAGGCTGATGGATGTCATCCTCGCGAAGTCGGGTGTCCAAGTGCGATACGAGCTTCAGCTGCAGCCCGGCTACTGAGCGCTGGAGCCGTGGTACGTCTTGCGCAGCTTCAGGTCCGGCACGTCCACCGTGCCGTTCTTGTTGTCCGTGCAGTACCAGAGCGCGCCGTGCGGGGCCTGGACGCCGCCCTTCTGCGTGCGCGTCAGGCCGTTGTAGACGGAGCCCGCGATGAGGTAGCGGAACACCTGCGGCGCGGTCGCGCTCACCAGTGTGTTGTTCTGCTGCATCTCCTTCCAGACCACGCAGTACTGCTTGAGCGCGGCCCAGGCACCCTTGGAGTAGCGCGGGCTGCCCAGCATCCAGACCTCCAACTGGGGGCACATCTCCCCTTCGCCGTCGTCCGCCGCGCCGTAGTTCATCGCCTCGCAGACCTCATCCGCGCGGCTTTCGTTGAACGTCACGTCGCCCTCTGCCTGCCAGCCGGTGAGCCGTGACAGCTGGAAGCGGCGGATCATCAGCGCGTCATCCCTCGTCAGCGACGGCGCCATGAAGGCCTGCGGCTCCGGCAGGGCGAACGTGCCTCCGCCTTGCGGCCCCACACCCGCGTCCAGCACGTAGCCGCCCCATGTGTACATGAGGAACAGCGACCACGCGTCCTTCACGAAGGCCCGGTACGAGGGCGGCGTCGCCAGCGCCAGGCCCCAGTCGAGGATGTCCGTCATCGCCGCGACGGCCCAGTCGTCCGACTCCTGGTACCAGTAGTACCAGCGATACGCCCTCGTGCCCGCCTTCGTCAGGAACGCCTGCATGCCTCGCACGGTGACGTTCTTGTGCGCGGCGAAGTCCCGCTCGTAGGTGGCGACGTGCGCGTCCAGGCACCAGAAATAGATGGTGACGCTCTGTCCCGCACAGCGTGTCGCCAGCGCCTTCGGCGCGGTGATGTCGCGGTTGCGGTCTGTCGGAGGAGGGCCAATCCAGGTGTAGTGGACGTCCATCCGGTGAAGTCTACTCCGTCCACCGCCCCCTCTGCGTGGGCTCCTTCAACGCCTGCTCTAGCGCCGTCAGGAAGCGCTTGCGCGGCCACGACTCCGCGCCGAAGCGCTCCAGGTGCTCTGTCTCCACCTGACAGTCGATGAGCTGGAAGCCCCACCCCTTGAGTCGTTCCACCGCCGTGGCGAACGCCACCTTCGACGCGTCCGGCGCCAGCGCGAACATGCTCTCCCCGAAGTACGCCGCGCCCAGCGACACGCCGTACAGCCCGCCCACCAGCACCTCGCCGTCCCACGCCTCCACCGAGTGCGCCAGCCCCAACTCGTGAAGTCGGATGTACGCCTGCTTCATCGCGTCCGTAATCCACGTGCCGTCCTGCCCCGGCCGGTGCACGCGCGAGCACGCGTCGATGACCTTCGGGAACGCGGTGTCGTATCGCACCGTGTACGTGCCTCGGTTCATCACCTTGCGCAGCGAACGCCCCACGTGAATCTTGTCCGGCTCCAGCACGAAGCGAGGGTCGGGCGAGTGCCACAGGATGGGCTGGCCCTCGCTGTACCAGGGGAAGATGCCCTGCGAGTACGCGGCCACCAGCCGCTCCGGACGCAGGTCGCCTCCCACCGCGAGCAGGCCGCTCTTGTCCGCCTTGGAGGGCGGGGGGAACAGCTCCGGCTCTTCGTCACTCAGCAGGTAGATGGGCACGCGTGCGCGCCAGTCTAGCGGGACACGTTGAGCTTCACGTCACCCTTGAGGAAGTAGGGGACCTGCAACATGGGGCCCTTCAGCTCGCCCTTCACGCTGTAGGGCAGGACGCCCTTCCCGATGAGCGCCTTGACGCCCGGGCCCCAGGACTGGGCCGTCACCGCCACCTCCACCGGGTACACGCCCGTGGCGGACGCATCCACCGAGTCCGCCTGCGCGGTGGTGCCCTCCTCCAGGGGCTTGTCCGCGACGGCGACCTGGTAGGTCAGCGAGTCCAGCCGCAGCGGGAACGGGTTCGGGTTGCGCACGCCCAGCCGCAGGTTGATCTGCACCTCCTCCGGCGAATAGCGGGCCGCGTCCAGGCTCTCCACGATGACCTCCGGCAGCCTGGGCACGCGCACGGCACGGCTGGCGGCGAAGGGCAGGGTGTCCTCGCTGCCGCCGGAGCGCACCACCAGCGTGCCTCGCAGCGCGATGAGCACCGTGCCGCCCTGGGCGCTCAGGCGGGCCAGGTCCTCCGGGCTCTTCACGTAGGCGGATTTCTCCTCGATGGAGAAGTCCGCGGGCGCTCCCGGCGCGAACGGCACCCCCAGCTTCGTGGAGCCCGTCTTCACCACCTGCCCGTCGGCGACGAGCTCATAGTCGGCGCGCTCCACGACGCCGTTGGCGGTGCCGGTGATTTGTCCGGTGTAGCGCACGGAGGCGTCGGTGAGCCCCTGGGAGACGACGGCGGTCTCCTGGGCCGTCAGGGCAGGGGGGCCCCCGGAGCGGACGGGGGCGGAAGCACACCCGGAGTTAAGGGCGAACAGCGCGGACACCAGGGCCATCAGGCAGGTCGAGCGATTCACAAAGGACATTCTGGGGAGGCCAGGGGCCAGTCCCAAGGGGATTTCCGCTAGACTGTCCACCAACCGTGGCTCCCCGACGTCCCAACTTCAACCGGACCCTGCGCTCCCTCATCCGGGACATCGCCGCGCGCATGCCCGAGTTCAACCACGTGAAGGTGGGCCGCATCCTGGTGGTGGCGGGCGAGGCCCGCAGGGCGTCGCGAGGCACGGTGAAGCCCCTGTGCTTCAAGGGGGGCAAGAGCATCGACAAGGCGGGGCGGCGCAAGCCGGAGGTGCGCATCCGGGGCCGCCGCATCCTGTACTGCATCACGCTGCGCCCGCTCTTCTTCCGGGGCTCCACCGCGAAGTCGCGGTTGGAAACGCTGATGCACGAGCTCTTCCACATCTCGCTTCGCTTCGACGGCACGCTGCACGCGGGCCGCCGCCACGCGAAGCTGGGCACGGAGTTCGGGCGCCGCCTGCGTCCGCTGGTGCGCCGCTACCTGAAGCTGTGCCCGGAGGCGCTGCTCGCGGACCTGGCGCACTCGGGCGAGGTGCGGGTGCTGCAGTGGCTGGAGCGCCCGGGCCCGGCCTACCACCCACGCGCGTCGCATCGTCGCGTGCGCAAGGTCTACACGGAGGATCAGCTCTACTCCGGAGTGGCCCGAATGGTGACGCCGCGTCCGCGAGTGGCCCGCGAGGCCCATGTGCGTGACGACAAGGTGCACTGAAGCGCGTGATGGCCGCGCCCACCGACTTCGTCAGCCTGGGAGCGCTCCACCGCGACCTGGAGGAGCTGTTCCTCCTGCACCAGGAAGCGCTGATGGGCATGGACCTGCCCGCCGCGCGTGAACGGCTGGCGCGCTACCGCGAAGAGCTGACGCGGCACCTGGAGGCGGAGGAGGCGCTGCTCTTGCCGGAGCTGCCGCGCGCCGGAAGGATCCGAGGCGCCGCGCCAGAACTCTTCACCGGCGAGCACCAGCGCATGCGGGAGCTGCTGGCGAAGTGTCAGGAGGCCGTGGACGCGCTGGACGCGAGCGCTCCGGACTACCGCCGCGCGGTCTTGCGCGTGTTCGACATGGAGAGCACGTTCAAGCATCTGGAGCACCACCACTCGTTGCGCGAGGAGACGTATTTGTTCCCCGCGCTGGATGGGGTGCTGAATGAAGAGGAGCGGAAGGCGCTGTTGGCCGCGTTCCTTGAGCGCACGGCCCCTACCTCTCCGAGGGCGTGAACCGGGCAAGGTCGTGGATTCCAAGCGCGCGCTCCAACTGAGCCACCTCCTTGCGCGCGTTCTCGAAGCCGTTGCTCCCCAGCAGCCGGTGTTCCTGCTCTTCGAAGCGCTCACCGAGCTCCTTGAATTGCTTCTCGTCGAAGAGGTTGCGGAAGGCGGGAAACAGGTCCGTGTCCTCGCGCGCGGCGTGCGGCCCGTACATGCGGATGAACAGATTGAGCTGCCGCGCGACCGTGGCTCTTGGCTGGGGTTGCGTGAGTGCGTCGCGGCCTGAGGTCGCGGCGAGGATGGACTCGGTGAGCTTGCGCCCTGCGGCGTGTTGCTCGATGAGCACCTGAACGAGTTCCCTCTGCTGGCCCGCCTTCACCAGCCGGGGGAACACCTCAGTCTCCTCTGTTTTCTCGTGGTAGGCCTCGCCAAAGCGGCGCATGAGCCGGGTGGCCTGGGCGAGCACCTCCACAGGAGCCTTCTCTTCACGAAGGTCGAGGCGGCGAGCGATCTCCTCATAGACCAGGAGCGTGCGGCGGATGATGCCGTGCTCGCGCATCAGGTCCTCGGTGGCGTTCACCTCCGCGGGTTTGGACTTGGGTGCAGCGCTCGCGGTGCTTCCAGCGCCCAGCAAGACGACCGTGGACAAGAAGCGGCGACGGCTGGACGCCTCATTCATGGACATGCTCTTTGTATGAGCCGCTGTCTCGTCGGCCGAACTTGTCCAACAGTCGAACAGGTTTGTGCGTGGCGCGGCACGACTGCTTGTCGATGGCATGCGAAGGTCGCCCCTGAGCGCGACACATGAGTGATTTCGAGACGGTGTGGCATGTGGACCCGGCGGGCAGGACGGGTGCGGACCGCGTGCTGGTTCTGACGCCAGGGGATGTGACGGTGCTCGTGGTGGCGGATGGGGCGGGGAACTCACGACGTGGCGCCGAGGCCGCGGAGGCAGTCCTGCATGGCGTCCAGGACGCCGTGGAGGCCGGGGCCGACGTGGAACGTGAAGAGACCTGGCGCGATGTGCTGGTGCGGTGCGACGCGGCGCTGGGGGCTTCGGGCCAGGGAGGAGAAACCACCGCCGTGGTCGCCTGTGTCACCCCACGACGCGTGGTGGGGGCCAGCGTGGGGGATTCGGAGTTGTGGCTGTTCCAGGGCAGCGAAGCGACCGCGCTGACGGAGCATCAACACCGCAAGCCCCTGCTCGGTAGCGGGCAGGCTCGGCCCGTCACCTTCGAACGCGTGTGGCGAGGCGGCGTTCTTCTTGGCGCGTCAGATGGATTGTTCAAGTACGTCGACCTCCGTCGCATCCAGGAGCATGTGACCATCGCCGACGCACACGCCGCGGTGCTCGCGCTGGCCGCTCTGCCTCGACTTGCGAGCGGCGCGCTCCCGGATGACGTGGGGCTCGTCCTGTGCCGCCCGAGCGCTCCACGCCCCTGACGCGGTTGTCCGAAGCTCGGGATCGTGGAACCTATTGGAGGGCGAGCGGGCAGGGGGGCCGTCGGTCTCCTGGCTCTGCCTGCCGTCGAGTCGTGCGTGCTGTCTTCGCGGGCGCTGGCTCGAACGAGGTTTCCTCCTGGTGGGACGCGGGGTCTGGGTGTGGTGCTGGGCGCTCGTGGCGCTGGCGCTCGCGGGTTGCGACCCGGGGGCGGAGCTGACGCCCTGTGCCGTCGACTGCGAGGGCGCGGCCTGCGCGGCCTGTGTCACGTCCCTGCCTGAAGAGACTGCTCGGCCCGCGCTCGCGTGTGATCAGCTCCCCGCGCCGTCACGGTGCCTGGGGCCTCGCGTGGTGGAGCGCTGTGTCGATGGCGCCGTGCACCGGGAGGACTGTGCGGAGGACACGACCTGCGTCGAATCGCCGGAGGTCGCCTGTGTCTCAGGTACTGCATGCGTCGACGGCGTCTCGCGGTGCACGGAGTCCCGGGCGTTGCAGGTGTGCACGAATGGCCGGTGGGTCGCGCGCGCTTGCGACGTGGCCTGTGAAGCCGCTCCTGGCCGGGGCTTCTGCGGCAGGCCCGGGCCCACGTTGAGCGGCACGGTGCGCTACGCGCGCCGCTTCCCGGATGCGGAGTTCCGCGCGTGGACGCTGGACGTGGAGCCGGTGCCTGCTCGCGGGTTCCTCATCGTGTCGTTCCAGGGCACGAAGGTGCTCGACTCGCAGGTGACGGATGACGCCGGCCGCTTCACGCTGAAGGTGTCGTCCTCCTTGGGAGATGACGACCGCGTCGTCGTGTACGCCGCTGGCCGGGGACGGGACGGCGCGGTGGCCTACGCGGTGGCGGACCCGGGGCTGCCGGGCGCGCAGTCGGTGAAGACGGTGCCGGGGGACGCGGCCCGCATCTGGAGTTGGTCGCGCACGACGCGCGAGCTGTCCGAACAACCTGCGTTCACCCTCGCCGAGTCTGAGGGCTCCGGCGCGGCTGCGGTGTTCGACGTGCTGGGCACGGCCTGGCGCCAGATGCGCGAGCGCTACGGCGGACGCGACGGCCTGCCCGTGGTGGCGTGGCTGGGCTTCGGGACGACCTGGTCCTGCGGAGCGTGCTTCGCGCCCTGGCCGGTGACGGCGGTGGGCCGGAGCTGGGACGCGCAGGTGTGGCTGCCGGGTGACTCGGATGCGGCGTGGTGGTCGGACGCGATGGTGATGCACGAGCTGGGGCACTGGGTGATGGCCAGCCGGGGCACCAGTCCGGAGGAGGGCGGCTCGCACTACGTGGGCGTTCCCACCTTCCCGGGACAGGCATGGAGCGAGGGCTGGGCCACATGGTTCAGCACGGACGCGCGCCGCAGTCCCCGCTACTTTGACAGGCAGGGCGGGACGCTGTTCTGGGTGGACCTGTCCGCGCGAGCCTCCTCGGTGAGCCCGTGGACGCGGCCCCGCGCCGAAGATGGCCTGCTCCAGCCCGTGGACGAGAACGAGGTGGCCGCCATCCTCTACCGCACGGCCACCGGTACACCGTCGAGCCAGCCCCTCTACGACGCGCTCGCCGCGCCCTCGATGAACCGAGCGCCCTGGGCGCGCGGTTACACGCGGCACACCTGGACGCGGGATGAGAAGGGCGCGCTCACGGACGTCGTGGACACGGGCAGGTCCTCACCGTGTCTCGCGGACTTCCTGGACGCGCTGATGTGCCAGGGCTTCCCGAGCACTCGGGTGGACGCGGCCACCGAACCCGCCACCGCCTTCCCGTATCCGAGCCACGAGCCCCTGTGTCCATGAAGCTCCCGCGTCCGATGCAGCGAAGCCGACGGTCCACGGCCGTGATGCGCAAACGCGTGGCGGGAGCCGTGCTGGCACTGGCGCTCGTCGGAGCGCTTTCGGCGGGCATGGCCTCTGGTGTGGAGCGCGTGCGGCGCAGGAAGCCGCCAAGGCCTTCCGATTCACCTCCCCAGGCTCGGGAGAAGCCCCTCCACGCGTCCTCACCGACGCTCCTGGCGTCCGCGCGGTCGGTGGCGCTCCCCGCGTACGGAGTGGATACGTGGGACGTGAAGTCGCGCGTGCGTCAGGGCTCGCGGCCTGTTGTGCCAGCGAAGACGCACGCCACGGAGATGCCGACCGCGGTGCTCACACGAGGCACGGAGGACGGCGCCACGGCCACGGACAGCCCGGCGCCACGGCCCACGGTGCTCCCCGCCACGACGCGCATCCCCGCGCCCCTGCATGTCTCCTGGCGGTTGGTGGACGCCAGCGCGGACACGGTGCGGCTCGTCGCGCGGTTGGACCGGAGCCCGGGCTTCACCGCGCCCGTGGAGGTCTCCCTGCGCGTGCCGCCGCGAACGGTCCTCCGGGAGGGCCCCACGTCGCCCATCGTCCTGGACGGTGACACGCGGGAAGTGCCCTGGACCCTGGGCCTGCCCGAGGGCGCCAGTCCCGATGACGACCTCGTGCTGCTGGCGAGCGCCGGAGGCGAGTCCTTTGGCGTCCACGCGGAGGCGCGCTACCACTTCGGCCGGCCGCTCGCGGAGTCACCGCGTCCCACGCCCACGGGGCCTCCGCTGCCAGAGGCCCTCATGCGCTCGCGCGAATAGTCCCCTGCTCAGTTCAGGCTGAGTGACTCATGAGCAAACATGGGTCAAAGCGTCTCCCAATCCAAACACTGGCGGGGTGAAGCCGACCCTGGTTGCACCCGAGCCATGCGTTGGCTCCAGAGGTGCGATGTTGTTTGAAAAACCGCCAGAGCGGAATTGGTCGTGGTGTCTTGATTATCCTTTAACCCGCAAAGGACAATCAGGTTGGTCCAGATGCAGGCGGGGACGGGGGGCCGCTCTCCTTGGAACCTTGGCCTGTCGCTGGACCTCATGGCAGTTCCACCCCCGAAGTCTGAGGTCGAAATGGACGACAAGAAGAAGTGGATGCCGAAGTTCCTCACGCCTGCGGCCCTGTCTCTGCTGTTCGGAAGCGCGTTCGTCGGTGATGCGGCGGCGATGCAGCCTGTCGTCAGCGAGCCGCTCACGCTCGAGAGCGCCGTGGCCATCATCGACAACCAGAACCAGAACCAGAACCAGAACCAGAACCAGACCGAGATGGCTTCCGCCATGAAGCCGTCCATGCTCAAGCAGATCAACGCCGAGATCGCGCTCAGCTGATTCCTCACGGCTGATACGAGTTGCTGAAGGGCGGCAGCCCCTTCCGCACGAAGTCAGTCTGGCGGAGGCGCTCGGCTTGGCGCCCCGCTTCATCCTCGGGGCGACGACATCCGGTGCCCCAACACTCGCCGCAGCGTGGAGGTACTCGCAGATGGCATCCGTCAGCGCAACTGAGTCTCAAGCCCCTCGGCCGGACGTGGCTCGGGAGCGAGCCGATTTGCACGTCATCTTTCCTCCGCAGTGGTCCCCCTTCCAGCCGTTCCTGAGCACGCCTTCCCTCAAGGCCTATCTGGAGCAGAAGGGGTTCCAGGTCCGACAGGAGGATTGGAACGTCGTCTTCTACCGGTGGTTCATTGGCTCCGAGCGGCTTCCCCTGGCCCGGACCCGGCTGACGCGGTACGCGGAACGCCTGTCGGAAGATGACACGGTCTACCGCGCCAAGTGTCTGCATGCCCTCTCCGTGTTGGATGACCACGAGCGGCTGACACGCATGGTGGAAGGGCTCCGTGGTGGCAATGCGTGCGATGCCCTGGCTGATTTCAAGGCCAGCGTGGATGCCTTGCGCTCCCTGCTCGCGGCGTTCTCCACCGCTGAACCGGTCATTGAGGTGGGGACGACGTCGCTGTCGCACGGCGACGTGCTTCAGTCCATCGACAGCCTCCTGGCATTCCTGGCGGACCGGAAATCCAATCCCTTCATCGAGTTCTTCGAGCGCCAGGTCGCTACGGTCGCAAAGGTCCCCCGCTACTTCGGTATCTCCATCATCGGGACGGAGCAGATCGTCTCGGGGCTCACGCTCGGGTGCGTGCTCAAGAAGGCCTTCCCGGATGTTCCCGTGCTCATCGGAGGAAGCGTCTTCTCTCGCCTGGTGGAGAAGGAGAAGGTCTGGGTCTCGCGCCTTTTCGAGCAATGCTTCGACTACATCTGCCGTTTCGAGGGCGAGGAACCCGTGGCCCGATTCCTGGCCAGCCAGGACCCCCGGGCGGACAGTCCCCCCAACTTCGCTTTCATCCGGGGCGGCGAACTGGTGCTGACGCCGACATGCGAACAGCTGCCCATGGCGATGCTGCCCACCCCGGACTTCTCCGAACTACCCCTCCAGGAGTATCTCTCCCCCGAAATCGTCCTGCCCCTGCTGACGACGCGCGGTTGTTACTGGGGCAAATGCGCCTTCTGCTACCACGGGATGATCTACGGCGACCGCTACCGCATGCGCCCGCCTGAGTTGATTACCCAGGACGTGGAGGTCTTGAACCAGCGTCATGGCGTGCGGCACTTCGCCTTCAACGATGAGGCCCTGCCGCCCAAGCTGTTCCGCATGTTGCCCAAGGTGATGCCGAAACACCGGTACTTCTTCACCGCCCTCTACAAGTTCGAGAAGTACTACACGGCGGAAGACTTCAAGGAGATGCATGACATCGGATTCAGGTCCGTCTACATCGGCCTGGAAACGGCTTCCGAGCGCTTGCAGCGGCACATGCGGAAGAACAACACCCAGAAGGTGATGGTGGACAACCTCCAGTTCGCGCACGACGCGGGTATCTGGAGCCACACGTTCAACTTCTTCGGCTTCCCGACCGAAACCGAAGCCGAGGCGGAGGAGACGACGCAGTTCCTGTTGAATCACGCGAACATCCTGCACTCGGAAGGAACGGGGACCTTCGTCTTCGAACACAACGCCCCCATCCATCAGGCGCCCGAGCACTTTGGCGTGACCTCCTACCGGACGAAGGCGGACAACGTCCTCGACCTCTTCTACAACTACGAGACCTCCGAAGGCTTGGATGCCCAGGGAGCCCAGACCGCCCTCAAACGCTTCACGAAGCTCAAGCGGGAGCGGAAGCTGTATCAGACGGGGCTCTGGATCCAACGCGAGCACCTGCTCCTGCTCTTGAGCCGCTATGGGCGCGATGAACTCCGGCGCCAGTTGACCCGGGTGGAGTCCACGCCGCGACTGGGAACCCCGTCGGAGGTCCTCCGTGGCTACACGCTCAACACTCCGAACGGGCCCAAGCACTTCGTGGTGAACCGCCAGTTCTCCCGGGTCTGCATCACGAACGAGGACGCTGTCCGTATCGTCAACTGGCTGGGGCCCGAGGCGACGGGGGATGAGTTGCTTCGCTACTTCCCGGCGTTCGCCGCATTGTTGGATCCCCAGCTCCCCATGGACGAAGAACTGAAGGCCGCTTCGTAACGGCCGCGGAGCCACCGCGAGGACCCTGAAATGGATCCTCGCGGCGGGTTGCCTTGGAGCTACTCGCCGCGCATCGCGATGATGGGGTCGATGCGCGCCGCACGCCGGGCCGGCAGCCAGATGGCGACAGTCGAGACCGCTCCGAGGATGACGGTGAAGGCGAGGAAGGTGGAAGGGTCGTTGGCGCTGACGCCGAAGAGCATGCTCTCGATGAAGCGGGACAGGCTGAAGGCCAGCAGCACCCCCACCCCCAGCCCCAGGACGACCAGGCCTCCGCCCTGACGGAGCACAAGACGCATGACCTCCCGCGGTCGCGCTCCCAGGGCGATCCGGATCCCCAACTCCCGCGTCCTTTGTGCCACGAGATAGGCGATGACGCCGTAGAGCCCTGCCGCGGCCAGGATGAGCGCGATGAGCGCGAAGATGCTGAGCAACACCAGGTTCATCTGGCGCCCCGCCATGGACCGGGACACCAGCTCTTCCATGGGGAAGACGGCATCCAGGGGCTGATCCAGGTCCACGGCCTTGACCGCTTCCCGCAAGGACAGAGACATGCGCTCGGGTGCGAGGGCCGTCTTGACCACGAGCGTGGCTTCCTGGAAGAGCCAGGCGCTGGATTGGGGATGATTGTAGGGAAGATGGATTTCCGGCAGTGCTGGCTGCTCGAGTCCTACCTGCCGCACATCTTCGATGACGCCGATGATGGTAACGGGCCGCCCTCCGAGCAGAAGGTGTCGGCCGGTGGGGTTCTGCTCCGAGAAGTGCTTCCGGGCCAGTGTCTGGTTGACAATGACCACCTGCTCGCCCTGCCCATCCTGCTCGGTGAAGTCCCGGCCGGCCCGCAGCGGGATTCCCATCGTCTGGAAGAAGGCCGGTGCCGTGACGCGATACTCAGCCAGAAGCTCTTTTCCTGCTTCAGTGGGAGGCTGGCCTTCGACTTCGTAGCTCCCGCTGGTGGTCGTTCCCTGGATGGGCAGCAGGGAGATGACGGACGCGGACTTGACGCCTGGCAGTGTCTGGATTCGCTCCAGGATGGGTTTGAGCAGCCGGTCCGGCAGCTGCTCCTTCGGGTACTTTCCAACGGGCAGCGCCAGATGCGCGGTCAGCACGTTCCGTGTGTCGAAGCCGGGCTCTGTCTGAAGCAGGTTCATGAAGCCGCGCAGGAGAAGCCCCGCGCCAACCAGCAGGACCAACGACATGGCGATTTCCGCCACGACCAGGCCACTGCGGAAGCGGTTCTGCCCCCGGGTGGCCGAAGTCCGGGCGTCCGATGAAACCAGGGCTCCCCGCAGGTCCATGCGCGTTGCCTGGAGGGCGGGGATGAGCCCCACGAGGATGGCACTGCCCACGGCAACCAGCAGCAGGACGAGGAAGACGCGCCCCTGGAGTGGGACGTCTCCGGCGAGTGGGAGCGCTCGCTGCACCAGGTTCTGCAGCGACGCCAGCCCCCAGAGGGCGAAGGCCAGCCCGAGGAGCCCTCCCAGCAGCGTCAGCACCAGGCTTTCCATCAGCATCTGACGGATGAGGCGGGGGCGGCTGGCGCCCAGGGTGAAGCGCAAGGCCACCTCCTGGCGCCGCCCCGAACTCCGGGCCATCAGGAGGTTGCTGACATTGGCGCAGGCAATGAGGAGCACCAGCACGACGGCCCCCTGGAGGATGAGCAACGCCGGGCGGAGCCGCCCTACCATCGTCTCCGTCAGGGACACGACGAGCGCGCTGCGCCCGGACTGGGCCTCCGGATAGGCCTCCGCCAGACGCCGGGCCACTTCCCGCAGCTCGGTGTTGGCGCTGGTGAGCGAGGTGCCGGGACGCAGCCTGCCAAGGACACTGAAGGAGTGGCCTCCCCGGTTCTCCGCGCGCGGTCCGGAGAGCGTGAGCGGCACCACCACGTCGAGCTTGCCCACGGGGGGATAGCGG
Source organism: Corallococcus sp. AB032C (assembly GCF_003668935.1). Lineage (NCBI taxonomy): Bacteria > Pseudomonadati > Myxococcota > Myxococcia > Myxococcales > Myxococcaceae > Corallococcus > Corallococcus sp. AB032C. The sequence continues at coordinate 13,962 of NZ_RAWP01000048.1, forward strand.
GTGGTTTCAGAAAGGATGCCAATCACAGTGAACGGCTGTCCGTCGAGCGTCAGCGACTGACCGACGAGTCGTGGATCCGCGGCGAAGCGGCGCTTCCAGAGCCCTTCGCTCACGAGCATGACCGGCGGCGCACCCGGGGCGTCCTCACCTGGCGCGAAACTCCGGCCCAGGAGTGGGGAGACGCCCAGTACCGGGAGCAGGTTGGCCGTGGCTTCAATGGACTGGAGGCGCTCGGCCCCCTCGGGCGTGTTCAGGTTGCGGCCCTGGAGTGAATAGGCAGCAACTCCGTCGAAGCTCCGGGTCTGCTCGGCCCAGTCCCGGTAGTTGGGCCAGGACACGGAGCCCTTCCAGTCAGGACCCCGCTCGGGCATCGTTTCGAAAAGCCGGACAAGCCGCTCGGGTTGTGGATAGGGCAGCGCCTTCAAAAGCACGGCATCCACGACGCTGAAGATTGCCGCGTTCGCGCCAATCCCCAATGCGAGGCAGAACACAGCGACGAGGGTGAAGCCTGGCTTCTTGATGAAGGTGCGCAGCGCGAAGCGCGCGTCTTGGACTGCATCCTCGACAAGAAATCGCCCCCACATGGTCTTCACCTCGCCTTGCGCGGTGTCGCCAGTTCATTCGACTCCGCGCTTCGTCTGGATTCCACAGAAATCAATCAGCAATGGGAATCCATGGGGGCCTTCCTGAACTTCGAGGCCCCCGCGATGCGATGATTGCTTTTGGGGAGACCGGGCGGTCGCCTGGCTACGGCACGTCCACGGCCAGCTTCCGCAGCGCGGTCTTCGCGTCCGCGTGGTCCGGCTGCAGCTTCACCGCGGCCTCGTACTCCTTCTTCGCCTCGGGCTTGCGGTTGGTGGCCTCCAGCAGCTGCGCGAGCGCGAAGTGCGGCTCGCCCGCGCTCGCGTCCACCTGCGACGCGCCCCGGAACGCCTTCTCCGCCTCCGGCAACTTGCCCTGCCGGTACAGCGTGTGCCCCAGGTACAGCAGGCCCAGCGAGTTGCGCGGCTCCACCGCCAGCACGTCGCTCAGCACCTGCAGCGCCTTGGTTTCGTCGCCGCCGCGCAGGTACAGGAAGCCCAGCTCCGCGCGGGCCTCCAGCTGCGCGGGGTCCTTCGCCACCACCGCCTCCAGCTCCGGCACCGCCAGGTCCGGCCGGCCGCGCCGCGAGTGCAGGATGCCCAGCCGCGCCAGCGCCGCCGTCTCCGCCTCCTCGCCCTGGGCGGGCGTGAGCAGCTTCTCCGCCGCCGCGTAGTCGCCCATCGCGAGCAGCAGGTCCGCCAGGCCCAGCTTCGCCGCGCGGTGCTTCGGATCCTCCTGGAGCACGGCCTCGTAGAGGGGCCGCGCCTGGGCGCCCACGTGCTTCTTCGCGTACGCCTCCGCCAGCATCAGCCGGTTCTCCACCGTGGGCTGGAGCTTCACGCAGGCCGAGTACTGCGCGATGGCGCCCTCCAGGTCGCCCTTGGCCTTGAGCGCGTCGCCGTAGCCCGCGCGCACGCCGGGCTCGTCCGGGAAGGTCTCCACCGCCGTCTTCAGCGTGGCCACCGCGTCGGCCACCTTGCCCAGCTCCAGGTACGCGCGCGCCAGGCCCTGGTAGGACTCCGTCGTCTTCTTGCCGTCGTCGGCGCTCTTCTCGATGGCCTTCTGGAACGCGGCCACCGCCTGCGTCTTCTTGCCCTGCGCCAGGTACAGCTGGCCCAGCTGCGTGTACGGGCCGCTCGCGCGGCGGGGCTCCAGCAGCAGCGCCTTCTCGAAGGCCTTCGTCGCCCGGGCGTTCTCCCCCAGCTGGAAGCACGCGAGCCCCAGGTTGAAGTGCGCCTCCGCGTACTTCGGATCCAACGTGATGGCCTTCTGGAACGCCTCCGCCGCCTTGCGCGCGTTGCCCTGGCCGTCCAGCACCACGCCCAGGTTGTTCTGCGCGCGCGCGTGCTTCGGATCCGCCTTGAGCGCCGCCTGGTACTCCGAGAACGCGCCCGTGACGTCGTTCTCCCGCATCAGCACGACGCCCAGGTTGTAGTGCGCCTCCGCGTCGCTGTCCTTCTGGCGGATGGCCTCGCGCAGCGTCTCCTTCGCCTCCGCGGCCAGCCCCTTCTCCGCCAGCGCCTTGCCCAGGTTCACCCGAGCCACCTGGAGCGCGCCGTCCAGCTTCAGCGCCTCGCGGTACGCCTCGATGGCATCATCCGTGCGGTTCGCGCGCTGGAGCACCTCGCCCAGGTTGAAGCGCAGCTCCGCGTCCTTGGGCGCCAGCTCCGTCGCCACGGAGTACTGGGTAATCGCCTCGTCCGTGTCGTCCTGGATGCGCGCCAGCAGGCCGCGCTCCGAGCGCAGCGTGGCCTCCTCCGGGAAGGCCGCGAGCGCCGCGTCCAGCACCGCCTTGGCCTTGGGCACGTCACCGGACAGCCGCAGCGCGCGCGCCAGCGCGACCTTCGCGGGCACTCCGTCCGGCGTGAGCCCCACCAGCTTCGTCAGCGGAGCCACCGCGCGGCGCGCCTGGTTCTGCGACAGGAAGGCCGTGCCCAACTTGTAGAGCGCGTCCGGGTCGTCCGGGAGCTTGTCCGCGCGCGCGGCGGGCTTCTCCGGCGGAGGTGTCTCCGGGGCAGGAGCCTGGGCCGTCAACAATTGGAGGAGAAGGACTCCGGCTTTCGTCATCACAGGTTCTCCACGTACGGGCTGGCGCGCGCGTCGAAGGTCTTCTTGGCCAGGGCGGCCTTCTTCGCCTCCCACGCCTCCTTCGCCGTCTGCGCTTCCTTCGTGTCCCCCCCGAGGTTCGCGCGCTCTTCCTTCACGGCGGCCTCGCACTCGGACACCTGCTGCTCGAAGTCCTTCGGCTCCAGACGCTCACTGCCCTGCACCTTCGCCTTGCGCGCCGACGTCAGCCGCGCCAGCTCGAAGCGGGCGAACGCGCAGCGCAGGGACAGCTTCTCCGCCTCGCGCAGCCCCACGTTGAGGCGCTGGTGCGCGCGCAGGTACTCCACGCGGGCCTCGGACTCCGCGATGGCCAGCTGCGCCACCTCGCGGGACGACGCGTCCTGCGCGCGGTCCTCCTCGTCCTCGGCGGCCTCCTGGCGGGACTTCGCCCGGCGGATGTTGTCTCGCGCGCGGTTGATTTCGTTGTCCGCCTCGTCCACCCGGTCGATGGCCAGCGCCAGGTCGTTCTCCGCCTCCAGCAGCTCGATGCGCGTCTCGTACGGCAGCTTCTTCACCAGCGCGTCCGGCACGCGCATGCCGTAGCTCGGGCCGCAGGCGGCGGTCAGGAGGGACAGGCTGAGGAGCAGGTGGCGCTTCATGGAGCGATGGCCTCGAAACGGCTGAAGATGGTCCGGCCGGAGTAGACGTCGGTGCCGTTGGTGAACGTGACGCTGAACTCGCCCGACACCCGGTCCCCGGTGTTTTTCGGAAGGGACTTCACGAAGAGGTTGCCGCGCACGAGCGGCGGAAACGGACGCACCGGTTCGTCCAGCACGCTGCGGTCCACGCTGCCCCGCTGCGAGCCGTCGTCCAGCGCCTGCGCCAGGTCGATGTCCAGCGAGCCCGCGTACTCGTTGTCCGGCAGCATGTCCGCCACCCGCGCGCTCACCTTCAACACCACGTCCTGCCCGCTGCCCTGCGTGCTGACGAAGCTCACCGCCAGCGTCCCTTCCGCCAGGGCCGCCTCCGTGCGCTGGTAGCGCAGGTCGATGAGCTCCGTCACGCTGCCCTCCAGCTTGCCGCCCTCGTCACCACACGCGGTGGTGACGAGCGCGAACAGCACCGGGGCGATGCGGCGGAAGGGCGCGCTCACTTGCATGCCTTCCACCCCGCGTCCACGTCCGGACCGTTGAGCGTGCCCATGTCCTTGAGCACGGCCAGCTCGCGGCGCGCGCCGTCCGTGTCGCCAAAGCGGCAGCGCAGCGCGGCCAGGTTGAGGCGGGCCTTGTCGTAGGTCGGGTCCGCCTCCAGCGCCTTGGCGTACGCCTCCCGGGCGCCCATGGCATCCCCCAGGTTGAGCATGGCCCAGCCCAGCGCCGCGTGCGCGGACGCGCGCGTGTCCTGCAGCTCCGTCACGCGCCCGAAGGTCAGCTGCGCCATGCCGTACTGGTGCGCGTCCAGGTAGCCCATGCCCAGGGCCTCAAGAGCCTCCGCGGTGAGCACCTTCTCCGCCTTCTTGCGCAGGTCCTCCAGCGCCGCGGGCTGCGTGGGCGCGGCCGGCTGCGGCACCGGCAGCGCGGCCACGTCCGTGCGGTTGCGGCAACCCACCACCGCCGAGTTGAAGACCTCCAGCGACTCCGCGCGGGACAGACACGCCTTGAAGGCTTCGTCCGAGCGGGCCTTGAGCGGCCCCACCTGCTGCTTCACCGCGTCCTGGAACTGCTTCGTCTCCGCGGCGGACAGCCCGCCGGGCACCGGCGTCTGGTCCACCACGTCCGCGATGTGGCCGTACGCCAGGGCAATCTTCCACAGCGACGCCACCGCCCACTCCGGATACCCGAGCGACGCGGCCTGCGTGTACACGCCCTCCATGGCCTGGAGCGCGGCGACCTTCTCCTCCACCTTGTCCGCCGGCAGGTCCTTGTAGCCGCGGTAGAGGATCTCACCCAGGTACCAGAGCCCCTTGGCCGCTTCCTCCGTCTGGCCGTTGGGGCCCTGCACCGCGGCGGTGAGGGTGGAGATGAGCGCGTCCGGCGGAGCGGTGGGCGCGGTGGTGGCCTGCACCTCCGCGAGCACCGCCGCGGCGGCCACGTTGTTCTTGTCCAGCTTGAGCGCCGTCTCCGCCGCCGTCTTCGCGCGCGAGTAGTCCTTCTGCTTCAGGCGCGTCTCGGCGAGCAGCGACAGCACCTCGCCCTTGCGCGCGCCCGCGGCCTCGGACGCCGTCTCCAGGTTGCGGGACGCTTCCTTGTACTCACCCAGCGCGATGCGCAGGCGGGCGCCGGCCATCCAGCCGTCCACCGAGGCCAGGTCGCCCGTCAGCTTCTGGCCCACCTGTTCAAACCAGCCGGCCGCCTCGTTGAAGGCCGCCGCCTCCGCCGCGTGCCGGCCCAGCGTCAGCAGCACGTCCGACAGGTACTGGCTCTTGGGGTAGGACTGCACCAGCTTCGCGCCCAGCTCGCGCTCGCGCGGCAGGTCGCGCTTCTCGCGCGCGGCGGTGAACGCGCCGTAGAGCGCCTTCTCGCCGATGTCGCTGTTCTTGTTCTCGTCCGCGACCTTCATCAGGCCTTCGATGACGTCGCCTGTCTCCTGCGCGCTCTGCAGGGCCAGCTCGTCCAGGGCCTCGGCCTTGCTCTGCGTGAGGATCTTCTGCACTTCACCGCGGAAGTTGGACGGCAGCGAGGACGCGAGGAACTTGCGGCCCGTCTCGTCCAGCTTCTTGAAGTCGTTCACCTGCCGCAGGCTGTCCAGGGCCAGGTTGCCCGCCACCGGCGCGTCCTTGTACTGCGGGTGCGCCAGCGCGAACGCGGTGAACAGCTCCGCCGCCTTCGGGTACTCGCCGTCCTCGTAGTAGGCGCGCGCGATGTTGAACTTCACGTCCAGCACGTGCGGGCTCTGCGGGTAGCGCGACACGTAGTTCGCACCCAGGAGCTTCAGGGCCTGCCGCGCGTCGGCGACCTCGAAGGCGTTGCGCTTCTGCGCCTCCTCCGGCTTGAGCGTGGAGAAGTGGGCCAGGAGCGCGCCGTACATGGCGGTGTCCACGGCCTTGCCGTCCTTGGCCTTGTCCTCGTAGCGGGCCAGCTCCTCGAACTGGCGCGCGGCCTCCGGGAACTCCTTGGCGGCGAAGAGCGCGTCCGCGCGGTTCTTCATGATGGGCCGCACGTACTGGTCCGGCCGGAACAGCCCCAGGTACTCGCGGTAGGCGGCCGCGGCCTTCAGGTACAGGTCCCGCGAGTCCGCCTTCTGCGCGGCCAGGTGCACCTGCGTGGACAGGTCGCGCGCCATCTCCTCCGTCTCCGCGAGCTGCTTCTTGCGGTCGGACTCCGACATCTCCGGGTCCGTCTTGCTCTGCACCGCGGCGCGCACGAGGAAGCGGATGTCCTCCGGCTCCGGCATCACCTTGCCCTTGGCGGCCTTGAGCGAGTCGTACAGCTTCTGGCTCCGCTCCAGGTCCATCTCCGGGTCGGGCTGCACTTCCATCAGCTTGCGCAGCGTGGGGATGGCCCACTCGTACTGCTGCTTGATGAAGTAGCGGTTGCCCAGCTTGTCCAGCGCGAGCGCGTACGTGGCGCGGCCTTCGCTGAGCTTCTCGAAGTAGTTGAGCGCGCCCTTGGGGGGCTTGGCCTCCGTGTAGCTGTAGACCAGGTCCAGCAGGGCCTCGCGCTTGACGTTGAGCGCCTTCTTCACGTCCACGCCGGGCAGGGGCGCGCTGGCGGCGGCCGCCTCGAAGAACGTCACCGCCTCCGCGTGCTTGGCCTGGTTCACGCGGATCCAGCCCATCTTGTAGCGGGCCAGGTCGTGCACCGGCGACGGCGGCAGCTCCAGGATGGCCTGGTAGTGCTTCTCCGCCTCGACGAGCTCCGCCTTGTCGAAGAAGTGGTCACCGAGAATCTGCTCGGCTTCCAGGCGCAGCGGGCTGTTGGGGAACTTGCGCGTCAGGTCCCCCAGCGTCTTGAGCATCTCGTCGAACTGGCCCAGTTCGCGCTGCTCGTGCGCCAGGTAGAACGTCACCTGGTCCCCGTCCTTGAAGTCCGGGTACTCGCGCAGCAGGCGGTAGTACATCTGCACCGCCTTCTGCTTCATCAGGCGCGTCTCCGGGGAGACGATGGCGCCCGTGGCGCCCTCCGGTCGGGTCTCCGCCTGGAGGTAGTAAACGTAGCGGCTCTTCTCGACGTAGAGCTCCGCCAGCCGGAACTGCAGGTCCGGCAGGTAGGGGGCGTTGCGGCTCTTGGAGATGAGCTTCTCGGTCTCGCCGATGGCGCGGTCCACCTTGAAGATGTCGCGCTTCAGCTTGGCGACGAGCTCCTCGCGCTCCTTCGCCTTGGACACGATGGGGTTGGTGTTGGGCCCGACACGGCCAGGGCCGGGGGCCGCGGCCGCGAGCAGCGCGGCGGTGATGAGTCCGGTGAACGGGCCGGTCATGGGGTTTCCTCGATGCAACGGCTCTCGATGCGGACCCGGTAGGACTTGAGCTCGTCGTTCCAGTATTCGTTGTCGAACTTGAAGGCGACCTGCGCGGGCGACAGCAGCTCTTCCTCTTGCGCCGCCACCACCTGCGCGCCCTTCTTCACGCGCTCGTACAGCTTGAGGCCGACCTCGTACTCCATGAGGCGCACCTGCTCCGCGGCGCGCAAGAGCGTGTCCGCCTCCTGTCGCACGGCGTCCTGCAGCCGCGCGTCGTACACGCGCACGGCCTCCGCGTGGGACAGGTCGTAGACGCGCGTCAGGTGTCCGAAGAGCCGGTCGCCAAAGCTGCCGGCGTAGCGGCCCAGGCGCTCGCCCTCCAGGTCCAGCAGCGACACGAACTTCGCGGCGCGCTGGGTGCCGCCGTGCGCGTTGGCGGCGCGGCGCAGGCGGGCGTCCTGGCTCAGATCCTCGCGGTTGCGAACGGACTCCAGCGAGTCCGCGTACCGGCGCGTCAGCTCCTTCGCCGCGCGCTTGGCGGGCAGGTAGTGGCACAGGTCGCGGAAGATGAGCGCGCGCAGCAGGTACTTGTCCGGCATGAACTCATCGCGGAAGGACGGCGCGTCCAGCGTGGTGAGGATGCCCAGCGACGCGCGCAGCTCGCCCAGCTTGTAGCGGGTCCACGCCTCCTCCAGGTAGAGGCTGGCGCGGCCGGGGTCCAGCTCCGGCAGCTTCACCTTGCCGTACGCTTCCAGCGCCCCGGGGAAGTCCTTCTTCTCGTAGCGCAGGCGGGCCACCGCGAGCGCCGCCTCGTTGCGCGCCTCGCGGGTGAGCTTCTCGTCCTGGGACAGGCCGAGGAAGTCCTTCACCATCTCCTCCGGCGGATCCTTCACCTGCTTGAGCCGGGTGACGAGCAGCGCGAACTTCGCGCGGCTGGCCTCCGCGCTCGTCTCCGGCAGCTTGGAGAAGTGCGTGTTCGCCCAGCGCTCGTTGCCCACGCGCAGGTCCACCAGTCCCTGCTGATAGTGCGCGTAGGCGCCCGTCTCGTCCGGGAGGAAGCCCAGGTCGAGCGCGCCGAAGACCTGCTCGTCGATCATCACCTCGTCGTGCGGCCGGTCCGTCAGCCCCTTCAGCGCGTCCAGCGCGCGCGGCAGCACGTTGGGGTTGGAGCGCTCACGCGCGATGCGCGCCAGGTACGTCGCGCCCGCGTGCGTGAGGCCCAGGTCGATGAGGCTCCGGGCGAGGAAGTACTGGCCCCACGCGTAGTTGTCATCCGTGCGCGGCGTGGCCTGGAGCCACGCGTACAGCGGGCCCGCGGCGTCGCGAGGCTTGCCGTCGAAGTAGGCCTTGAGCGCGTTGTCGAAGGTCTCCGGCGGCACCTTCTGCGGCGGGGGCGGAGGTGCTTCCGCGACGGCGGCCTTGGCGGGAGCGGGCGTGCCAGCGGCGGTGCCCGCGTCCGTGGGACCGGTTGTGCCCGCGTCCGTGGGGGCGCCAGCGGCCTTCGCGGTGGCGGCCGGTGGGGGTGGCATGGGCAGCGTGCCCGCGTCCGGTGCCGCGCGGGCGACCGTCGGGGACACGAGGAGCGCGGCGCTGGCGAGCGCGGCGACGATGAGCGGGCGGGACGTCATTCCGTGGCGCCGAAGTTGAAGGCCGTCCCAATCTGCACGGTGGGCACGTTGATGATGCGCGACGCGCCCGCGAAGACGGTGTTGTTGGTGACGTCCAGGCGGAAGGACACGTTCTGGCTGGAGAACATGCGCACGCCCAGGCCCAGGTTGACGGCGGGACGGAAGCCGTCGCTGCGGTCCACCTTCACCACCGTGCCACCCGCCAGGAGGAAGACCTCGAAGTGGATGACGTTGGAGTTGAGGAAGGACGTCTTGCCGTACAGCGGGCTCCACATGAGGTCGGAGCCCACCATCCACTGCACCTGGTCCTCGAAGGCGGTGGCGGTGGGGGCGGCGTCGAAGTCGCGCTCCAACTGGCGGCGCAGGCTGGTCTGCACGTTGTAGCTGTACGTGCCGCGGCCCACCTGCCACGCGACGCTGTCGCTGAAGTGGTACGTGTAACCGACGGTGCCGATGAGCCCCTTGTAGAAGGCATCCGCGGGCAGCACGCCCACGCCGAGCGAGAGCTCGTGGTGCATGCGGTAGAGCCGGTCCTGCACCGCGGAGACGGTGCCGGGGTTCTCGAGTTCCTCGGCCTGGGCGCGCGCGAGGCCGGGCACCAGGCACAGGAGGGAGAGCAGGAGGAATCGCACGGGGACTTTTTCCTGTCAGGTGGCGGGGGACGACGTGGGGTGGGGGGATGGCCCCCGCGTCAGTAGCCGACCGAGTTGAAGAGGAACGGGTACGTGATGATGACTTGGCCGCCCTTGGGAGCTGGGAACTGCCAGCCCTTCAGGCTGCTGAGGATGCACGCCTCGACGGAGGCGTTGCGGAGGGTGGAGGACTTCGTCTTGGCGGAGGCGACGCGGCCGTTGAGCCCGATGGCCCACTCCAGCACCACCTTGCCAGCGAGGCCGGGGTCCTTGAGCAGCGCGCGCTCGTAGCAGCCGTGCACCTCATTGAGGTGGCTGTTGATGACCTTGGCCACGGCTTCGCGGTCCACGGTGCCCTGCGTGGAGGAGATGCTGCGCGCGGTGGCGCGCGTGACGGTGCCGCCCACCGCGCCCTTGCCCACGCCGCCAGCGCCCAGGGCGCCAATGCCGCCGCCGCCCTTGCCGCGCAGCAGCTCCGCGCCCAGGGTGGCGCCGCCGCCCTTGCCGCCGCCGCCCAGGCCGAAGGTGCCCAGGCCCGCGTTGGCGATGGGCGCCTTGCCGATGAGGCCCGCGAGTTTGTAGTTGGTCTGCTTGGCGTTCTTGCTGCCCGGGCCGCTGCCCAGCTTGTCCACGGCGGCCAGCAGGTCGTTGGCGGCGGGGCCCGCGGCGGACAGCTTCGCGAGCGCCTTGAGCGCCTTGCTCTCCGGAGCGGCGGCCACGGCCTTGGGGACCTGCACTTCCTTGACGGGCTTGGGAGGAGCCTTCTCCGCGACGACGGGCTTCTCCTTCACGGGCTCCTTCTTCTTGAGGGCCTCGAGCTTCTTCTTGGCCTCTTCCTTCTTCTTGGGCTCGGGGGCGATGAGGCGCAGCGCGACGGGCGGCAGGTTCTTCTGGGTGAAGTCCGCGGTCGCGGGGCCTTGAGGCCGGGTGGCGATGAACCAGCCCAGGCCGCCGCCGAAGATGGCGAGGAAGAAGAGGGTCAGCCAGGGCAGGCCCTTGAGCGGGTTGACGAAGACGCGCTCGGGGGCGGGGGCCGCGTAGGCGACGAGCGACATCTTGCCCTGGGTGAGGCGGGCGGCGGCGCCGTCGCGCAGGGTGACGAAGCGGCGGCTGCCGTCGGACTCGAGCGCGGCGGTGGTGACGGGGGCGAAGCGGCCGTCGCTGTGCGCCTTCTCCACGTCGGTGCCGGGGGGCACGAAGAGGCGGTAGTTGCCGTTGACGGACTCGGCGAGGGTGAAGTCGGCACCCTCCGGGAGGGTGAAGCCCCACAGCGGCATGGGGGCCAGTTCCTCCTGGGCGGCCTTCACGGGCTTCTTCGCGTCCGGGGCGAAGCGGCGCGCGTCGCGGCGCACGGCGCCCCAGTACAGCTCCAGGTAGAGCTGGGCCGCGCCCTTGCCCGGGCCGATCTTCGGCGCGTGCGTGGGGCGGCTGGCCGGGGTCTTGTCGAGGACGAGGGGGCCGGAGGTGGGCGCGGCGACGTCCGCGTCCAGGTCCGCGAGCAGATCGTCCGCGACGAGGAGGCTGGGCATGACCTCCGACGGAGGACGGCGCCGCGCGGAGGGGACGGTGCCCGGGGGAACGGCGGGAGCGGGGGCCGGCTTCGAGGCCGCGGGCTGCGCGGCGTGGACACCATTCGGGTGCGCTGCCTGCGGTGCGTGGCCCGCATGAGCGTGCGCGGCCTGCGGTGCGTGGCCCGCGTGAGCGTGCGTGGCCTGGGGATGCCCCGCGTGCGCGTGCTGCTGAGCGAAGGCCGCCTGTTGAGCCTGTTGCGCCTGCTGCTGGGCCTGCGCACCCGGATGCTGCGCGTGCGCCGCATGTTGTGCCTGCTGCGCGTATGCGGCCTGCTGCTGCGCATGTGCCGCCTGCTGGGCCTGCGCGGCGCGCTGAGCCTGCTGTTGTGCCAGCGCGGCCTGCTGCTGAGCGTAGGCGGCCTGCTGAGCCTGCTGCTGCGCGTATGCGGCCTGCTGCTGCGCATGTGCCGCCTGCTGGGCCTGCGCGGCCTGCTGTTGTGCCAGCGCGGCCTGCTGAGCCTGCTGCTGGGCGTATGCGGCCTGCTGAGCCTGCTGCTGCGCGTAGGCGGCCTGCTGAGCCTGTTGCTGAGCGTAGGCGGCCTGCTGAGCCTGTTGCTGCGCGTAGGCGGCCTGCTGAGCCTGCTGTTGTGCCAGCGCGGCTTGCTGCTGCTGCGCGACGACGGTCTGCTGTGCGTGCACGGCCTGCGCGCCGTGCTGGGGCGCGAAGCCATTCGTGGGCCCGAACGCGTGCGTCGCCCCGTTCCCTCCGTTCGGGATCGCGGAGTGCGGAGCCCCCGCACCTCCGAGGAGCGCGGCGACCTCGGGAGGCGGCTGCGGCTTGGTCTCGACGGGCCGCTGGTTGAGGATCCGCGTCTTCAGGACGAACGGACCGCACAGCACCTCGTCCACGGAGCGGATCTCACAGGCGGTGACCTGGTGCCCGTTGACGAAGACTCCGCTGGTTCCACCGCCCGCGTCCTGGATCGCGGTGCGGCCGTTCTGGAAGTACAGCAACGCATGGCGCGGCGACACGGACGCGTCGTCCAGCCGCAGATCCGACGACGCATCGGAGCCGAGCGCGTAGGTGCCGGGGACGAAGACCTCCGTCCCCACCAGGAGGCCGTCGCGGAGGATGACGACTTGCAGGACGCTGGGCTGGCCGCTCAACGGTGACGCTCCCTTCGAAGGGTGATGGGCGGTACGGCCCTACTGATCGTAGACGGTGGCGAGCGTCTCCGAGCGGAAGCTGTCGCGCTCGCGGAGCATCGACCGCGTCTTCAGTTCCTTGCGGTCATAGAGGTACACGGCGCCGGACTTGTTCGTCTGGCCCTGGATGAGGCGGTCGTCGAAGTCGATGCGCGACGGGCCGCGCTGCGGCGGCGCGGACGACGCGGCGGCCGAGGCATCCCCCGTCACAGGGTCCGTGACGGCCGTGCTCGACTTCGTCTCGATGCGCGGGGGCGCCTTGCTCGAGCCCTTCTTGGCCTTGGCCGGCTTCACGGCCTTCGCCTTGGGAGCGCGTGCACGCCCCTGGGCCCAGGCATCGTTCGAGGGGGAGAGGGGACCGAAGCCGAGCACGCTGGCGACGGCACAGAAGAGGAGGAAACGTCGCATCATCAACAGGTTAAGCGATGCGAGCCCCGACCTGTCAACGCACACTCCAGCCCCATGGCATGGCTTGTGGCGATCAGGTGTGGGGGGCAGTCCACCTCACCTGGGGCGGACGCTCCACGACTTGTCCTGCTTCGTGCCGGTACGCTGGAAACGTCCCGTGGGGTTCCCTCCGAGCGGCGCCTCCCCAGCATGCGAGCAGACGTGGCACGAAGTCATCGTGACACGGTGGGCGGATGGAGGATGCTCGCGCGCGGGAGGCATGCCCACGCGTGATAGGTGTCACTCGCAATCGGGGATGGATCGCGGCCGTGCTCGGAGCCCTGGTGCTCCTGGGCCTTGGGGTCTTCGTGTGGATGCCCCCGCGCGGGCCCGAGCCCACGCCCGCGCCGTCCGCCGCTCCCGCTGAGCCGCGCCCCATCCTCCAGGCGGTGGGCCCGAAGCTGACCAGCAACCAGACCTCGCAGCCGCTCGCCCTCTATGGTGAGAACCTGGTGCCGGGCCTGCGGCTGGTGCTCGGCGCGCCCCTGTCGCGGGAGGTGCCGCTCACGGTGGTGGACGCGCGCCATGGCTACGCGAGGCTCCCCCCCGACCTCAAGCTCCCCGAGGGCACCTTCCAGACGGACGTGCAGCTGTCGCTCGCCGCGACCGGTCCCCGGCCCACGGGCACCGCCCGGCTCACCCTGGTCAACGACGCGGCCTTCCCTGACCTGATGGCGATGGCGCTGTCCCCGGACGGGCGCACGCTCTTCGTCGCGTCGCCGCCCACGGACACGGTGTTCGCGCTGGACGTGGAGTCCGGCCGCGTGGAGGCGATGGCGGTGGGAGACGGGCCGTCGGCGCTCGCGACCTGGAAGGACGCCAGCGGCCATCCCTGGTTGGGAGTGGCCCACCAGTACGGCGCGGAGCTCTGGCTGTACGCGCTGGACGCGCCGGAGCGGAAGGCCCGGGTCGTCCCCGCTCCCTCGGGTGCATGGGGCCTGGAGGTGGACGGAGCGAAGGGCGTGGCCTTCGTCGCCGAGCACCTGCGCGACACGGTGCACGCGCTCGCGCTGGAGGATGGCCGCGAGAAGTGGAGCGCGGCCGTGGATCCGAACCCGCGCGCGATGGCGCGGTGGAACGGACTGCTCGCGGTGGGCAGCCTCCAGACGGGGCAGGTGGTGCTGCTGCGCCAGGACGACGGCCGGGAGCTGGCGCCGGTGGTGCCGAAGCCCGGCGTCCCCATCGTCGGAGGTAGCACGGAGGCCTTCTCCGCGCAGGTGATGGGCGGCAAGGCGCCGCGAGCCCTGGTCGCGAGCGACCGCTTGAAGCGCCTCTTCATGTCGAGCCTGGGGCCGAACGTGGGCCCCAACGCCCAGCGCATGGAGGTGAGCGCGAACAGCGGCGTCGCGGTGCTGGACCTGGACCGGCAGGAGGTGGTGCGGCACCGGGGCTTCGGCGCGGGCGTGACGGAGGGGCTGGCGCTGGATGACCGCGCCGGGCTGCTCTACGCGGCGGACGTGGGCCTGGGCCAGGTGCGGGTGCTGGACGCGAAGGCATTGGTGAAGAGCGACGCGGCGGCGCGCGAGGCGGTGCTCCAGACGCTGCCGGTGCTCGCGCCGGAGGGCACGCCGTGGATCCGCCCGGAGCAGGACCTGGGGACGAAGGGCAGGGCGGGACTGGAGCTGCACTCCGGGCCGCGCTCGCTGGCGCTGTCCCCGGACGGACGCACGCTCTACGTGCTCAACCGCTTCACGGGCACGGTGGCGGTGGTGGACGCGAGCGAGGCGCGCGCTGGCAAGGCGCGTGTGACGCGGCAGTGGCCGGTGGTGGACGTGCGTTCGCGCGAGCAGCGCCGGCTGGGCCAGGTGCTCTATTTCTCCGACGTGGGTCGCACGGGCATGAGCTGCGACGCGTGCCACATCGAAGGGCACACCGGAGGCGTCTTCTTCGAGAAGACGCGCCCCATGCGCATCTACCGGTCCACGACGGCCCTGGGCAGCCGGGACACGCCGCCCTACTTCACGCCCGCGAGCACGCGCAGCATCGCGGAGACGGTGGAGACGGTGGGCGGGCGCAACCGCTACCACAACCCGGATCCGCTGCCATCGGAGGTGGAGGCGCTGGCGCTCTACACCTCGCTGCTGCCCACCGCGCCCAACCCGTACCGGGGAGAGGACGGCGCGCCGCTGGAGACCGTCACGCTGCCGGACGGCAGGGCCGGCCATCCGGTGAAGGGTCTGGCGCTCTTTGAAGGGAAGGCCCGGTGCATGGCCTGCCACCCCGCGCCCCTCTTCACGCTGGACCAGGACCCATCGACGCGGGGCCAGTATCAGGACGTCGGCACGCCCATCGCGCTGCCGCTGCGGCTGGAGCAGCAGCAACTGGTGACAGGAGCAGCGCCGCCCTCGCTGGTGGGCACCTGGGACGTGTGGCCCCTCCTGACGAGCGCCACGGCGGGCTACACGGTGCAGGAGGACCGGCTCGTGGTGGGCTCGCGCTTCCCGCTGCGCACGCTGCTGGAGACCCCAGGCCTGACCCACGGCGCCGCGCAGGAACTCACCGCCGAGGAGCGAGATGACCTGCTCGCGTATCTGCTCACGCTGTGAGTAAAGTCGACGTATGCCGCGATTGCTATCTCTGGCAGTCTTCATCAGCGCCGCCGCCCTGCACTGGGCGTGTGCCGCGGCTCAAGCTCCTGGCACACCGATGCACTCCGCATGTCGCGAGCTTCCGACCATCGAGGAGTGCCGTGTCGCCGCAAAGAGCATTACGGACGAATGCCTTCGGGAGTGCGTCAGCCTCCAGTGCGGTGGTGCGAAGATAAACTGCGGAGCGGACGTGAAGAAGGAGTGCGCGCTCCGGAAGGGCACCGGCGTCACCGCGCTGGGGTACGTGTGGAGGCCGCCGGATGCGGGCTGCCAGAATCCGGTCCACGAGGTGAACTGGTGCGAGGAGCCCTCGTCGCGCGAGTGCCGTGCCCAGGCGATGGTGCATGAACTGGCCCATTCCTGTGGCTGGAAGCATCGGCAGGGCTTTGGGGTTCCTGGCGACGATGGAGATCTCCGGTGCGAATGACACGCTCGATGCTCCTGACCCTCAGCCTCATGGGACTGAGTGGCTGTCAGGGGGGCCTCTTCTCCAGTGCGAGGCCTGGTGCCGACGCTCAGGCCGCCACCTGCCCCACGCATGAAGCGGCAGCCGCGCGGGTGGAGTTCCAGCACGCGGGCTTCGACGGACAGACCCTGTCAGGGCGCCTGTTGCTGGGGACCTCGAGTGGAAGCCTGTGCCTGGACCGACGTCTCATCGAGAGCCACACGCTGACGGTGGAGCGGGTCCTGGACTGTGCCAACGGGCAGCCCCTGCCGTTCCTCGTCGTCGACGTCCGGACGTCACCGCGCCGGGAAGAGGACATCCTCCTCCTCGGGCCAGGCCAGTGGTACGGGCGGGATGTGTCCGTCCCCCTCTTCCCCCAGTCCGCGACCGGGCAACCCGGACCTGAATGTGTCGATGTGGAGCTGTCCATCCACGCACTGGATGCAGCCAAGATCGCGAAGCCCAGGTTGCGCGTGACGCGCGCCCCAACTCCCGAACGGGAGCCTCCACCCTTGAAGCCCGCGCCCTAACGCGCGGTCCCGGAGTGGAAGGGGAACAGCACCGCGGCGCGGACCCGCGTGCGCATCGTTTCGGCGACCAGGGGCCACCCGAACGCCGCGAACGTGAGCACGGCCATCATCCCACTGAACATCCACAGCCCCATCATCACCGCGATGCCCAGGTGCAGGCTCATCGTCAGCGCCACCCAGAGCCCTCGCGTGCGCCGGGGCCAGACGCAGAACGCGTAGCCCACCTCCACCACCAGCGTGCCCCACGTGGCCAGCTTCACCATCCACGGCACCGTCGCGAGCCACGCGAAGTCGAACTGGCCGTACTGGGGCTGCATCAGCACCTCCCAGAGCGCCGTCCCGTCCCGCCACACGGGCCCCAGCATCTTCTCCAGGCCCGTGGTCAGGTAGATGAGACACAGGTGCACCTGCAACACGCGCAGCGCCAGCGTCGCCAGCGCGGACGGCGCGCCGGAGAGCCTGCCCGCCCGCACGTCCAGGGAGTACGCCGTGCCCACCGGCATCACCGCGCAATAGAACAGGCTGATGTGCGCGAAGGTCTCCACGCCGTAGGAGAAGAAGCTGATGCTGTTGAGCAGCACCGTGTGGAGGAGCCACGCCACCACCGACGACAGCCGCGTGTGCAGGCCCAGCAGCAGCCCCAGCAGCGCCACCACGTAGACGAACGTCAGGCCCTGGATGCTGGCCGCCTGCGAGAAGCCCAGCGGCGCCAGCGCGGCCACCACCGCGCCCACCCGGGGCACGGAAGGGGATGCCATCGCCTCGGAGACGCTCCAGGGCACCCAGCCCCGGTCGCCCAACAGCTCCGGAAGGCTCTCCGACAGGCTCCACGCCTGGATGAGCAGCAGCGCCGCCACGCTGATGCGCAGCACGCCCAACGGCTGCGGAGAGGAGGGCTCGCCGACGAACGCCGCCAGCCTGGCTCCCACGGCGGACCTCCAGGTCTGGGCGCTCATGGCGTCACCTCCCCCGTGGACACGGCCGCGGGCACGCGGCGCTGGAACTCCGCCCGGTAGGCCTCCGTCCAGAGCGGCTGAGCCCCTTGCTGGTGCCCCTCCATGCTGGGCAGTCGCAGCGACTCCACGCGCACCGTGACGGTTCTCGCGTCCGGGTGCCGGCCGAACATCGCCGCCGCCCACGCGCGGGCCAGCGCGTCCCGGCTCTCCTCCAGGCTGAAGCGCAGGTTCATGGACTGGATGCGCACATTCACGGCGCCGTTGTCGGACCGGAAGTCGTCATGCATCGGTTCGCCGGACGCACCTTCCAGGTCGAAGGAGACACGCACCGCCGGGCTGATGCCGGGGGCGAAGAAGCTGAAGCCACTGCTCGACCCCGTCCAATGTCCATAGGCCTGGGTCCAGGTCCTCGCGGTGTCCGTCAGCGGGAGCAAGGGCACGTGCAGCGCGCCACGGGCCACCATCAGCAGGTGCAGCACGGCGAGGCCGGTCAACAACCCGTGCCGGGGAGTCAACGTGTGTCGCATGGGGGCTCCAGACCGAGCGCCGGAGGGGGCACCTCCGGCGTCGGGTCCGTCTTGAATGAACCGCTACATCACTTCAGGGGGTCGTGACGTCCGGTGGCTCAGTTGCAGTTGCCCGAGATGCTGCCGCCGCCGATGAAGATGCCCAGCAGGTTGCCCGTGGTGTTGCCCAGGATGTTGCCGCCACCCAGGATGTTGCTGAGGATGCCGCAGTTGCCGTTGCCGCTGCCGGAGCCACCCGCCAGGGGGCCCGTCTTCGACACCAGCACGACCTCCTCCATCGACACCGCCATGCGCGGATCGTGGCTCTTCACCTCACGGTTGTGAGCCATCGCGCCCGTCGCACCCAGCGCCAGCACGAACATCGCCACGGTCCCGCCCAGCTTCACGTGCGTCTTCTTCATGGTCTTGCTCCTTGGGGATTGGTTGGACAGCACGGGCAATGTCTTTCCCCTCCCCGAAATCGGAACCATCCCGGGAAGACCAGGAAATTGTCGGGAGCTGATTCCAGGCGGGATGTGGACATTCCAGTCTGGTTGGCGGCGAGCTTTTCTCTGCCGGCGCGAAAAGGCGGGAGCGGTGTCGGGGCCTTCACGTGGAGCCGGCCCTCGGGTCGCTTGCGTTGGAAGGGGGGGCTGAGGTCTACAATCCAACGAATGCGTTCCTCCCCCCGGGTCGCCTGGCTCCTGCTTCCAACGTTGTGGCTGTCGTGCACCGACGCGGGGCTCTATTCGATTGATGACCGCGCGGGCGGTACTCGTGACCGCGCCAACTTCGAGGGAGACCTCTGCGTCCCCGAGGCCACCGGCGACGCGTTCCCCGTGAAGGTCGTGTTCGCGCTCCAGGGCGGCACTGGCGTGGAGCCGGAGGTGGTGGGCTCCGCGGTGGACGGGCTCACCACGCTCACCTCGCGCTTCACCGGCCCGCAGGTGCGCTTCGGGCTCGTGGCCTTCCACTCGGTGGCCACCGGCCTGCAAGGCAGCTTCACGGACGCCGCTTCGTTCCAGGCCGTCCTGCCGCGCTACGCCAGCTATCAGCAGCAGGGCCCCATCAGCATCCGCTCCGCGCTGCGGCTGGCCAAGAGCCTGATGTCCGGCGACATGCAGGCCTCCTGCAGGGGCGAGGTCGCGCGCTCGCGCTACGTGGTCGCGCCCGTCATCCGCAGCTCCGACGTGAGCTGTGACAACCCGGCCTACAACATCGGCATCGACAGCCGCTGCACCGCGCTGGCCCAGGCCGCCGGCTGCAACGCGACCCCTGAGTCCCAGGCCCAGTGCAACGCTTCATGCAGCCAGTGCGAGCTGACCGCCGTGGTGGGCGAGCTCAAGGGCCTGGTGGAGCAGCTGGGCGCGGGCGACGTCAGCGTCCAGCCCGTCTACGTCCGCGGCCAGACGCCGGACCCCGTCACCCGCCTCCAGGTGGCCGCCATCGCCAACGCGGGAGGCAGCGCGCCCGTGGAGACGGACTTCGTGGGCCTGCCCAACGCGCTCGCGCGGCTGGACTACGGCGCGCTCGACAACGCGCTCAAGCTCAAGCGCTTCCTCGCCTTCAACCGCAACGTGCAGGTGCGCAACGGCCAGATGCTCACCGACAGCGACGGCGACGGCGTGTCGGACGACGACGAGCGCGCCCTGGGCCTGGACCCCACCTCCCCCGACACCGACCAGGACGGGCTCATGGACGGCGTGGAGCTGCGCATGGGCCTGGACCCGCTCGCCGTGGACATCATCAACGGCTGCAGCGTGGTGCAGGACACGGACGGCGACCGGCTCAACGACTGCGAGGAGCGCGTGCTCGGCACCGACCCCTGCGTGGGCGATACGGACGGCGACGGCCTGCCAGACCTGGTGGAGGCCCTGTCGCAGACCAACCCGCTCATCGCCGAGGACCTGCTCGACACCGACCGCGACGGCGTCTCCAACGTGGCGGAGGTCGAAGCCCACAGCGACCCGCTCAGCGCCGACCTCGACTTCCACCGGGAGCGCGGCTACGGCTACTCCATCGTCCCGCTGCCCCCCACCGCCACCAGCGACCGCGCCTGCTACCGCACCCGCGTGGAGAACGTCTCCCTGGTCCCCACCCTGGAGCGCCCCCACCCGCTGATTCCCGGCGAGGTCATCCGCGCCGGCACCAACGAGGTCTACCTCTACCTCCAGGTGGGCCGGGACAATGATCCGCGCGGCGCCGGTGTGGGTTCGCTCTTCATCCAGGAAATCCAATACGACCCCGACACGGGCCGCACCCCCGCGGGCATGGTCCCCATGCTCTCCGACGACTTCATCGTGGGCACCTGAGACGGCCCGCTAGCGTGGGGTATCCCCCACAGTCTCAATGGGGTGTCCCCCCCACACCCTTCCTGTAGCAGGCTCTTCCGAACGCGCAACCCCTTGAAGTTCCTGACCCTGAAACTCCTACAGACGCGGGATCGCCTCTTGCTAGGGCAGGGGTTGTGAAAGGAGTCACCATGACTATCAGTCGCATTGCCCCCCTGTTGGCGCTTGGAGCGTTCCTGGTGCTGAGTCCCCGCACCGTGCAGGCCCAGGAGCAGAACCCGGACAACCCGGAGTGCCTCGGAGATGAGTGCGGCAGGCCCAAGGAGGAGGGCGGCGGCTGCGGTTGCGGCTGCGGCTGTTCCGTCTGGGTGGCGTACACGGACGACGGCAAGACGCTGTCGTACACGGACGACGCGGACGGCGACGGCAAGGCGGACGACAAGGACAACTGCCCGTTCACGTCCAACCGCGACCAGGCGGACGGCGACGGCGACCTCTCGGGCGACGCCTGCGACAACTGCCCGGCCGTCTCCAACGCCACGCAGCTGGACACCGACGGTGACGGCATCGGCGACGCGTGCGACCCGGATGACGACAACGACGGCAAGCTGGACGGCGAGGACAACTGCCCCTCCATCCCCAACGCCAACCAGGCGGACAACGACGGGGACGGCATTGGCGACGTCTGCGACGACGACGACGATAACGACGGGTACAAGGACGGCGTGGACAACTGCCCGCTCATCGCCAACCCGGATCAGGTGCTGCCTGCGGACGTGAGCCTGTGCCGCGTGGACGCGGACGGCGACAACGTCTCCGACAACCTGGACAACTGCCCCGGCCTGTCCAACCCGGACCAGAAGGACACGGACGCGGACGGCATCGGCGACAAGTGCGACCCGGACATCGACAACGACTCCGTCCTCAACGCCGCGGACAACTGCCAGTTGGTGGCCAACCGCGACCAGGCGGATGACGACGGCGACGGCATTGGCGACGCGTGCGACACGCGCTACTGCGTGGTGCTCAATCGCGACCACCCGAACGACTGCCTCGACCCGAAGGCGCCCTTCAGCGTGGGCACCGGCCGCACCATCAGCGTGGAGAAGACGGGCATGGCGGTGCGTCCGCCCCTCTTCGCCAACCGCAACGGCGCGGCCATCGAGTACACGTGGACGGTGGTGAAGCGTCCCTCCGGCTCCACCGCGGTGGTGGAGAACCCCAAGGGCGCCGTCACCTACAGCCGCCACTGGGAGTACCAGTACGTGGACGGCAGCGTGCCCAACTTCAACCCGGACAAGGAAGGCGAGTACGAACTGCAGGTGTCCACGCGCCTGGCCTTCGCGGACCGCGTGTTCCCCAATGAGCGCGCCTCCGTGTCCAGCCTCTTCGTGACGGTGGGCAAGCAGGACGCCGACGGCGGTGGTTGCACCTCGCTGCCCGCGGGCGGCAGCGCCGCGGCCCTGGGTGCTGGCGTGCTCGGCCTGCTCCTGCGCCGCCGCAAGAAGGCGTAAGTAAGGATGTTCCCCGTGCCAGGAGGTCCGCATCGCATGCGCCGTCTGCTCGTCGTTCCGTTTCTTGCGACCGGCCTCCTGGTCCTGGGTGTGCTGTCCTGTTCAGACACGCTCCTGGAGCCGCGCGCCCAGGAGCAGTCCCAGCTGGATGACCGGCTGACGCTCACCGGCCGGGTGTGCACGCGCCCGGCGAACCCCACCGGCTTCCCGGTGAAGGTGGTGCTCGTCGTGGACGAGTCCGGCAGCATGTGCGTGTCGGATCCTCCGGGCTCGCAGGAGGGCAGCGGCTTCTGCGAGCGCGCGGAGGTGCAGGCCATCATCCCGCCGGGCGTCACGGAGCCCGCGCGCGTGCGCGCCCTGAAGAACGTGGTGAATGGCTTCCGGCGCATCAACGACGCGCGCCAGGGCAACATCAGCATCGCCATTGCCCCGTTCGAAACGAACGTGAAGAACACCTGGCCGCCGGCCTCCACGGGAGACCGCTTCGCGCCGCCGGGCAACATCAACAGCTACATCGAAGGTCTGCAGTCGCAGCTGGGCAAGGGCACGGACTACCAGGGCGCGCTCAGCTACGCGTACAGCCTCATCGCCAGCGACATCGAGGCGGTGTCCCAGTCCACGCCGGAGCTGCTGCCTCGCACGCGCTACGTCGTCGTGTTCCTCACGGATGGCACGCCGTACCCGCGCTGCTCCGCCAACGACAACCTGTCCGTCTACGCGGGGCCGGACACGCCGGACCTCACCTGGCGCGACTCCATCACCAGCTTCTGCAACGCCACCAGCACCACGGACGCCATCACCGGCTTCGAGGTGGGCACGGACCGCAACCAGAACTACCAGCTCTTCAGCTACGTGCGCCGGCTGATGGAGCTGAAGACGCAGTACAACGTGGGCGACGTGCGCATGCACACGGTGCTGCTCTTCAACGAGGAGGCCGTGCGCGCCTGCGGCCCCATCTGCCAGGACATCTACGGCACCTACCCGGGCGTCCCGGAGGCGCAGTACCCGGCCGCGGCGAAGAAGATCGCCTCCTTCCTGCTCAAGCGCTTCGCGGAGATGGGCAACGGCGTGTACCAGGAGTTCAGCGACACGGCCGAAATCTCCGAGCTGGGCCTGGGCGCGCTGGACTACTCCTCCTTCGCGTCGCCCAACGTGATGAAGACGCTGCTGGTGGAGCCCCTGAGCTCCGCGCCGGGGGATGACGGCCGCGTGCTGGACAGCGACGGCGACGGCGTCCCGGACTCCCTGGACAACAGCTTCACGCTCAAGACGAACCCCTTCACCATGGACAGCGACGGGGACTGCCTGAGCGACGGCTTCGAGTACCGGCGTCAGGACCAGGGCTTCAAGCCGGGCAACGACCTGGACGCGCGCGGTTGCAACCCGCAGTCCCCGCTGACGCCCGGCTGCACCTGCCGGGACACGGACGGTGACGGGCTGTCGCAGTTCGCCGAGGACTACCTCAAGACGCGCCAGGGCATCGTGGACAGCGACGGCGACGGCATGCCGGACGGGCTGGAGGCGAAGTACGGCCTCAACCCGCTCCAGTCGAGCGTGTCCGGCCTGGACACGGACGGCGACGGCATCCCAGACGACGTGGAGTTGAAGGCCGGCAGCGACCCCACCCGGCGCGACCGGCCCTTCCACGACAAGTACGGCATCCAGTACGAGGTGAAGAAGGTCCCGGGCGGCACCGACACGGACGGCGTCTGCTACGACTTCACCGTGTCCAACCTCCAGCTGGTGACGCCGCCGGACCGCTCCGGCGTGAAGCAGGGCTACAACCTGTTCAAGGTGTGGTTCGCGGAGGCGCCGGAGAGCGGCGTGGCCACGGACTACGGCGTCTGGCGCACCGCGTGCGCGTGGGCCCAGTACGCGCCGCCCAGCGTGCGCGTGCCGCTGGCGCCGGACCTGGCCATGGAGGACGGTGACTTCCGCCGTCCGGATCAATTGGTGGATCCCTGGAGGACCCAGGGCAGTTGCGTCGGCGTGTCGCCGTCGCAGGGAGGGGCGTCGCCGTGAGCCGCGCGGGACGTTGGTTGGCGCTCACCCTGGTGGGGTTCGCCGTGGTGGTGGCCTGTACGGACTCGTACCTCTATGACCCGCGCCGCGACACGGACGTGCCCGCGGACCGGGCCGTGGCGCTGGACGGGCGCTTCTGCACGCTGGGCGCCAATGAGGTCATCCGGCCCATCAAGATCATCGTCGCCATGGACGCCAGCCAGTCCATGCGCGTGAGCGACCCGGACGGTGTGCGCGCCACGGCGCTGGTGGACCTCATCGAGAACCTCCCGCAGGACGAAGAGGTCTCCATCGCGGTGATGCTCTTCGCGGGCAGCACCACGGCGTTCCTCACGCAGGACCCCGGGCCGCCGGCGGAGGACGGCTTCGTGCAGGTGTCGCGGCTGGACGCCACCGCGAAGGCCATCCTCACGGAGAAGCTGCTCACCTTCCGCAACACGGACACGTCGCCGAACCGGGACTCGACGGACTTCGTCAAGCCGCTGTCGGACATCTACTCGCTCATCAACACGGACATCGCGCGGGCGCGGCAGCAGCCCAGCGGGAGCGACGCGCTGGCGCAGGCGCGCTACTCGGTCATCTTCCTGTCGGACGGCAAGCCCACCAACAACCAGGACGACGAGCTCATCCGCGGCGACGCGGTGGTGCGCATCCGCCAGCTGCGCGACCTGGTGGAGGACGTGCGCTTCAACACCGTGCACGTCTTCAACCCCACGCAGCCGGTGCCGTCCGTGTGCGACCTGGTGGCGGAGGACGGCGGCTTCGGCGACGGCGGCTGCCCGCTGCTCATCATCAACCAGAACGCGGACCGCCTGGACAAGATGGCCACGCTGGGCGGCGGCAACTTCCGCGACTTCCGCAACAACGAGCCCATCAACTTCCTCAACTTCCAGTTCGGCCAGGTGCGCCGCGCCTTCATCGTGAAGGACTTCGTGGCCTCCAACTTCTCCGCGCCCCCAGGCAGCCCGCTGGACGAGGCGGACACGGATGGAGACGGCCTCACGGACGCGCGCGAGTACGAGCTGGGCACCAACCCCAACCTGCGCGACACCGACGGCGACGGCTTCAGCGACGGCGTGGAGGTGTACTTCCGCGACCGTGGCGTGGACTTCAACCCCACCCAGGTGGCGCAGCCGGACGGGGGCGGCCTGGACAAGGGCTGCCCGCCCGCGCTGCGCGGCGTGGACACCGACTGCGACGGCCTCCTGGACTGCGACGAGCAGTTCATCGGCACCAACGCCGCCCTCCAGGACAGCGACGGCGACGGCGTGCCGGACGGCATGGAGTGGCGCGGCGGCACGCAGGGCTCCAGCAAGGACCTGGACGAGGACCCGGACACGGACGGCCTCACCAACCGCAGCGAGCTGCGCATGCACATGCGCCCCTTGCAGGTGGACACCGCGAACCTGGCCTCGGACGCGTACCGCTACAGCATGGAGGCGGACGGCCCGGTGGATGACCAGGGCCGCCAGTGCTACCGCTTCCGCGTGGACAACGTGCTGCTGGCGCCCACCGTCGCGATGATCGCCGACGGCGGCGTGGACGGCGGCGTGGACGCAGGCACCGTGCAGCGCGGCGCGGGCTACAACGACATCTACCTCTCCGTGGCCATGCTGCCCGCGGACGACCCCACCGCGCGCACGCTGGTGCGCACCTTCCGCGTGGACTCCGTGCGCTACCCGGTGGGCGGCATCAAGTCGCCTCCGGATGGCGTCATCCGCGTGAACCCCGAGGACTTCGTGGACGGCTGCCCCGGCGTCGCCCCGACCCTCTCGCCCGTCCCCTGACTTCTTCCGAGCCTCCCATGCGCCTTCGCACCCGACTGCTCCCGCTCGCGCTCCTCCTGCTGGCCGCCTGTTCCTCTGACGGAGACGACACGCCGGACGCCGGCACGGGCGTGGTGGAGGACCTCTGCAACAACCGCGAGGAGGCGCTGACGAACGCGGACTGCGAGCTGAAGCCCGGCGTGCCCATGGAGCGCTACCTGGCGCTCACGGGCGACGTGAAGGCCGGTGACGAGGACTGGTACAGCGTCCGCATCCCCG
This sequence comes from Corallococcus sp. AB032C, assembly GCF_003668935.1. NCBI lineage: Bacteria > Pseudomonadati > Myxococcota > Myxococcia > Myxococcales > Myxococcaceae > Corallococcus > Corallococcus sp. AB032C. Next base: position 39,312 of record NZ_RAWP01000048.1, read on the forward strand.
CCACCGCCAACGCGCGCACGCTGGTGCACGTCACCGGCACGTACCTGGCGTCCAGCACGCCGGTGAACCTGTCCATCTCCGTGCGGGAGAAGGACAAGGACACCTCACTGGTGACGAAGTCCGACCAGCACGGTGCGGGCGCGCCGAAGCCGGTGGACATCGTGCTGCCGTACGGCACGCCTGGCACGCAGCTCATCATCGTGGTGCGGGATGCGCCCACGAACCCCGCGCGCCCCAACTACGACGCGCGCAACGCCTACCGGCTCACCGTGGAGCTGCTGGAGAACCCGGACACGAACGAGCCCAACGACGTCACGCCCACGCCCATCGCGCTGGCGGCGCAGGGCGCCGTGCAGGTGGGCACCGCGCGGGGCTACCTGGCCACGGACAACGACGTGGACCGCTTCAGCTTCCCGCTGACGGCGGGGAAGATCGCCTACGTGCGCATCACCGCGCCGGACCAGGGCTTCGCGCCCAACTACCGCCTGTCCTATGATCTCCTGCGCCCCAACAGCACCGACAAGGAGTCGGAGGGCAACGTGCTGCCCAAGGTGCACCCGGGCGTGATGGCCACCGCGCGCAAGGTGAAGCTGGCGGGCACCTGGGTGCTGGTGGTGAAGGGCTACCGGGGCACCAACGATCCCGAGCCCGCGGGCGACCTGCGCCAGCCGTATGAAGTCGAGGTGCGCGTGGTGGATGAGGAAGACCCGCGCGACCAGTCCGGTGACAACGACGCCTACGCCCGCGCGTACTCGAACAACCTGGGGGCGCCGGGCGCGGCCACGACCTTCGAGGGCCGGCTGGGCTATGTGGGCGACCGCGACTGGTTCGCGGTGAAGCTGTCGAGCCTGACGAAGCCCAGCGTGCTGCGCTACCGGCTGACGGAGCGGCCCACCGCCACGCGCTTCGATCCGCTGCCCCTGCCGCTGGGCCAGCTGGCGGACCGGCAGGTGCTGGTGTTCAGCACCGTCAGCACGTCCGTCACCGCGGAGCAGCGCGCCACCTGCACCAACAACCCGGCCGTGTGCCCGCGCGACGCGCGCGAGCACCCCGACGCGCCGGGGCTGGTGCAGACCTACTGCAACAACGCGGAGGCCGTGCTGTGCATCCAGTCCGTGCGCGAGGAGTCCGACCCGGCGCGCTTCCCCAGCCTGAGCAACTTCCAGGGCGCGCTGCCGGTGCCCGCGCACGGCACGGAGGTGACGTACCACTTCGTGGTGCAGGACGACGGCAACAACTGGGCGGATGACCGCGACTACCGGCTGGAGGTGTCCTGGGCGGCGGAGGACGCGGAAGAGGAGAACGCCTACAGCGGGGGCGTGGAGCAGCCGCGCGCCAAGACGCTCGGCGGCGTGGGCACGGGCAACCTGCCGGTGGGCAACGCCACCTTCGAGGCGAAGGGCCAGCTGACGCACGGCCACGGCCGGCTGCGCAACAACGACCGCGCCACGGGCCTGGGCGTGCGCGGCCCCACGGACTACGACGCGGTGCCCTCCGACACGGACACCTTCGAGTACCAGCTCCCCGCGCTGAGCGCGCCCGAGGACGCGGCGTGGCTGGTGCAGTGGGACGTGGACAACCTGCCGGATGGCGGCACGCCGCACGGCCTGGCGTTGGACCTCACCTTCTGCGACGGCACCGCCACGGACGGCGGCGCCGGCACGTGCACGCCGGTGTCGACCACCAGCACGGGCGGCGCGCTGACGCTGGCCTACAACCCCACGGCGATGCGCGCGTGGCACACCTCCGCGAGCGCGCCGCTCAGCAGCTACCAGGCGCTGTACCAGCTGGAGAAGACGGCCACCACGACGCGCGTCACGGTGGCGCCCTACACGTGCTCCTGCCTGGAGCGGCGCTTCATCCAGGGCGGCACGCTCAAGGTGGCGGTGAGCGCCACCGAGCGCACGGACTACACCCCCGTGGGCTACACGCTGCGGACCGGCTACGGCGACTACCCGCGCAGCTACACGGCGGCGGATGGCGGCCCGTCCACGTCGTGCCCGGCGCCCACGCAGGACGGTGGCACGTGGGTGGGCGGTTGCCAGTTCACCCGGTAGCCGCGCCGGGCGGGCGGCGGGGCTTCACGCCTCCGCCGCCTCCGCCGGGACTACGGCTTCGGCGCCGCGACGCCCTTGCCCTTGAGCGTCAGCTCACGCGTTTCGCCGTTGGCGGCGTTGGACTTGAGGGTGAGCTTGCCGGTGAACTCCTGCGCGGCGTTGGGCTTGAAGGCGACCTCGATGAAGGTGCGCTTGTAGGTCTCCAGCTTCAGGGGCCCGTTCTCCGGCCAGTCCTCCGGCTTCTTCATGGTGAAGACGCTGGGGCCGGAGATGGAGGCCTCGGTGAGCTCCAGCGTCTGGAGGCCGCGGTTCTCGATGTAGAGCGTGTTGAAGGTCGTCGCCCCCACGTAGGTCCCAGCGGAGAACTCCGTGTCGAAGCTCAGCTCCGTACGGTCGATGAGCAGCTGCGGCGTGTTCGGCAGGTCCTCGGACTCGTCTCCGCAGCCCGCCAGGGCGATGATGGTGAGAGGCAGCCACAGGTTGCGCATGCGCATGGACATCCACTCCTCGCTGAGGTTCAGAAGAATGTCTGGTGTTGTAACACGGAATGTCTCGCGACTGGCGGGCGCTGTGATGGGATTGATGCTCATCGCATGCGGCGGCTCGCGGGATGACTTCATCGGCGCGCGCGTGCTGGATGTCTGCAAGGCGTCCTGGCCCGTGTGCAGTGAGTACGCGGGCTGCATCCTCGGGCCGGAGAGCTACTCCGAAGGCCGCTTCCCCGGCCGCGGGCAGGTGCTGGTGCGCGTGCCGGAGGCTTCCACCATCAAGGTGAGTTTCTACCTGGAGGAGGTGACGGCGGCGGGCGAGGAGACGGCCATCACCGTGCACGAGGAGGGCTGTCGCGCACGGCAGCGCAAGGCGTCCACGGGCCGCGCGGCGTTGGATCAGATGGAGAAGTTCGCCGTCTTCACCCAGCAGGCGGACGTCACCGGCGTGGGTGACCACCTGGTGGAGTTCGACTCCGACATGCAGGCGCGCTACGTGGTGAAGGTGGACGTGACGCCGCTGCGCCTCCAGTAGCGAAAAAGCGGCGTCTCGCCTCACCCCTTGAGTGTGCGCACCAGGTGGTCCGCCACGCGGAAGCTGTTGGCGGCGATGGTGAGTGTGGAGGGCACGCTGCCGCCGGTGGGCATGAAGCTGCCGTCCACGACATAGAGGTTCGGCACTTCGTGCGCGCGGCAGTGCTTGTCCAGCACGGAGGCCGCCGCGTCGTCGCCGAAGCGGCAGGTGCCGTGCTGGAGGATGGTGGTTTCGCCCTGCGTGCCCACGCGCTCCACGCTGTCCGGGTCCAGGCGCATCAGCACTTCCTCGCCACGCTCCACGAGGAAGCGCGTGGCGGCGAAGTCCGCCGGGTGCCGGTCCAGGGTGATGGCGGCCACGGGGATGCCGTACTTGTCCTTCACCTCGGGCTCCACCGTGACGGAGGTGCCGGGCGTGGGGAGGAACTCCGCGTAGACCTCGAACTCGAGGATGCGCGAGTCGCGGTACGCGCGCATGCGGTCCTTCAGCTCCTTGCCGAACACGCCGGACTTGCCGTTGCCCGCCAGGCCCACCGCCGCGTAGATGGGGTTGGGGTGCGCCCACATGAAGCCCAGCGTGCCGCCCTTGCGGAAGCCGTGGCGCGCGTCCGGCATCACGTAGAAGTCCTGGAGGCTGCGGTTGACGAAGGGCGCCGGGTCCGTGAGCCACGGCCGCGCGGCCTTCTGCTTCGCCACGCGGAAGTGCGCCCGCGAGCCGCCGAAGGAGCTGAAGAGGAGGTTCTTCCCCACGAGCCCGCTGCCGTTGGCGAGCCCGTTGGGGAAGCGGCTGGAGGTGGAGTTGAGCAGCAGGCGCGCGCTCTCCACGGCGGTGGCGGAGGCGATGATGACCTTCGCGGGCTGCTCCTGCGCGACGCCGTCCTTGTCCAGGTACACCACGCTCTTCGCGCGGCCCTGCTTGTCCACTTCGATGGAGCGCGCCATGCAGCCCGGGCGCACCTCCACGTTGCCGGTGGCGATGGCGTTGGGGATGAGGCTCGCGAGCGTGCTGCTCTTGGCGCCCATCTCACAGCCGTAGCTGCCGCACAGCGCGCAGTACGCGCACGGCGAACGGCCCTTGTAGGCCTTGCTGATGATGCCGCGCGCGGTGGGCAGGGCGTGCCAGCCCATGGCCGCGCACACCTTGTCGATTTCGGACGCCACCGGGTGCACGTCCAGGGGCGGCAGCGGGTAGGGGCCGCTGCGGGGCTCCGCGAAGGGGTGGGGGATGGCCTGGCCGGACACGCCCAGCTCCGCCTCCGCCTTGTCGTAGAAGGGAGCCAGCTCCTCGTAGGAGATGGGCCAGTCCGCCACGGTGGTGCCGGGCACTGCGCCCAGCGTGGAGCGCAGGCGGAAGTCCACCGGCTTGAGGCGGTAGAAGAAGCCGCTCATGTGCACGGTGCCGCCGCCCACGCAGTTGGCGGTCCACGCGGCGTTGCTGCGCTCGTAGCGGCCCTTGGCGCCCTGTCGCACCAGGTGCGGCTCCTCCCAGGGCAGCGGCATGAAGAAGTTGCGGCGGCTGTTGAGGATCTCGTCGTGGACGAAGTCCTTGGGCTGGTAGTGGCGGCCCTTCTCCAGCACCACGACCTTGAAGCCCGCGCGCCCCAGCTCCAGCGCGAGCGGCGCTCCGCCCGCGCCGCTGCCCACGATGCACACGTCCACGGAAGGAAGGCTCACGGGTGGTGTCCTCCGCACTCGCGCAGGCACTTGGGGCCGTCGTAGCCCTCCGGGGGCGCCATGGCGAGCGTGCCCACGGTGTCGAAGCCCATCAGCCGCCAGCCCACGCGGCCCTTGTTTCCACCGTAGGACGGGTCGCCCAGGAAGCCCTCCAGGCTGAGCGTCATCAACAGCTCGAAGAAGTGGGCCTCGCCGCTGCCGGCCGGGCTGTCCTTGAAGATGGCGAGCAGCTCGTCCTGCTGGGCGGGCGTGGCCTGCGCGAAGCCCTTCTGGAACATGCGCTGCGCGCGGCGCTCCAGCGCGGCCAGGCCCTGGAGGAAGTCGCGGTGCATGGACTCCAGGCCTTGAGTCTCCAGGATGCGGTCGATGTAGAGCGCCACGTCCGCGTCCTGGGCGCCGGGGTCCTCGTCGCGGGGCAGGAGCCGCTCCACGGCCGCGGCGACGACGGCGTACTCGAAGGCGGAGAAGGTGCGCAGGGCCTGGCCGGCGGAGGTGGTGCCGGTGGGCTCCGCGGGCTTCTTCTCTTCCGCCTCCTTCGAACGTTTACACGCAACGCCGCCCAGCAGCACCACGCCGCCGCCGAAGAAGGTGAGCCGCTGGATGAAGGTGCGCCGGGACAGCTTCGGGGGGAGCGAACGCGCGCGAGCCATGGCCTGCGAGCCTAACCCAGGTGCGTGTGTTTCACGGCACCTGAGAAGGGGCCGGGGTCGGTTGGCCGCCCACCGCGTGCGTGACGTGGGACCGCACCGCGAGGCGTGACGGACAACGCGCGCGGCTGACATAGGATGGCGCGCTCAACCAGGCCGACTGAACCAAGGAGAAGAACCGCATGAAACGGCACGCGTGGCTACTGGGAGCGGCGCTCGCGCTGGGATGTGGCGGCGGCAAGCCGGCCAACCCGGACGCGGGCTCGAAGCCGCAGGACGATGGCGGAACGACGGAGACGCCCTTCGTGCGGCTGACGGTGGACACGGAGCCGAGCGAACAGCTCGCCATCTCCAACATCGCGATGGCGGTGGGCCCGGACGACCGCATCGGCATCGCGTACTACGTGAAGCTGAACGACAAGGACTCCGAGTTGCGCTACCGCGAGGTGAAGGACGGCCAGGTGCAGGCGCAGGCGGAGAAGATCGCCACCGTGCAGCGCGTGTACGGCGTGTCGCTGGCGTTCAGCCCGTCCGGTCAGCCCGCGGTGAGCTACCTGGGCGGCGGAAGTGATGACTCCATCTTCTGGTTCCAGAGCGACCTGGCGGTGTCCTACCGCAACGCGAATGGCACCTGGACCGAGCAGATCCCCGTCACCCATGGCGACGAGGCCGTGGCGGGCAACCCGGTGAGCGACACGGGCTATCTCGTGGGCCTCAACCCCTCCATCGTCTTCAGCGGCAGCCAGGCCCTGGTCGTCTACCGCGACGGGCACAACGGGCAGTTCCCGCAGCAGGACTGGGCGGGCAGCGACGTGGAGCTGGCGAGCGGCGGGCCCACGGCGTGGCAGCACCGGGTGGTGGCGTCGGGCGGCGACCAGAAGGGCGCGTACGGCGGACATCTCCAGTTGCTGATGGCGGGGGCCCAGCCCGCGCTGGTGTTCGACCAGGCCTTCGGGGCCGCGGACGCGCCGGGGCAGAACGTGTACTTCCAGCGCCGCAACGCGGACGGCACCACGTGGACTCCTCCGGTGCAGGTGCAGGCGGTGGGCAACACGATGCTCGGCGCGTCCATGGCGTATGACGCCACGGTCGGCTTCGGCATCGCGGCGGTGGACCGCTCCAACAGCCGGCTCACGCTCATCACCTGCGCGGGCACGACGGGGACGAAGTGCGCGGCGGCGGGAGACTGGACGACGCCGGATCCGGTGTACCAGACGGGCTCCGGCGGCTGGTATCCGTCGCTGGCGTTCGACCCGAAGACGCACGACCCGTCCATCGCGTTCCACATCTGCTCGCTGGAGTCCGGGCGCAACGAGGGCAGCTGCTCGCCGGCTGACGACGCGCTGATCATCGCCACGCGCGTGGAGGACCAGTGGCGCGAGGTGACGGTGGACACGGCGGGCGGCTGGTCGCCGAAGCTGGCGTTCCTGTCCTCCGGCCAGCGCGTGGTGCTCTACCGCGCGGGCGGCACGCAGGCCCTGACGCTGGCGGTGGAGCGGTGAGCCTCGCGGGACGCGCCGTGGCGGCGCTGGGGCTCGCGGCCGTGCTGAGCGGCGCGGGCGCCGTCGCGTGCCGGGGAGACAACGAGCTGTCCGGCAGCGTGTCGGAGCTGTTCCCCGTCACCGACGTGTCGAGGGTGGAGATCCGCCGCAACCCGGAGGCGCTCCAGGTGAGCTACTTCCGCAACAACGGCCTGGACGTGGACCTGGTCGCGCGGCTCACCGTGGACACGGAAGGCGTGGACATGAAGCCGGGCACGAAGGTGAACCTCGGCGGCACCACGCCCTCCGGCCGCGACCGCGCGTCGGTGGTGCACGTGGCCGCGGGCGAACCGGCGCGCGTCTTCACCCAGGTGGAGCGCGGCGACCTGGTGCTGGACGAAGGCGGCAACGTGGGCGAGGCCACGCGCGGAGACTTCTCCCTGTCGTTCAAGAAGGGCGACGGCTACGGCGCGGGGCGCAGCATGGAGGGGACGTTCAACTCCCTGGCGCTCGACGCGGGCTTTGGCCCGGACCTGGGCGACGTGGTGGTCGACGAGCCCGCGCCCTGAATCACTCCGGGGCTTCCGGTGACTCGAACCGGAAGCCCTGGGTATCAGCTCACGGCGTGCAGGTGTCGAGCGTGGCCATGCCCTGGGAGAGCGGTCCCTGGTGCGTGGCGAACCGCGCGAGCGCCGGCGCGCCGCCGTCCAGGAAGAGCTGGCGCGCGGCGTCCACCGCGTCCCGTGCGTGCACCGTCACGGTGGATCCAGTGGCGTCCGTCACCGTCACCGCGCCGTCCGCCTGGCCCTGCGCGCGGATGAGCAGGGCGCCCGCCTCGTCGCGCGCGACCATGCCGTCCTCCAGCGGTTCGAAGTAGCGCACCACGGGCTCCTGGCCCTCGCGCTGCAACTCCAGACGCATGACGCTGGACTCCACGTCGCGAGACATCTTCAGCGTGTCGGTGGGGCTGAGCTTCACGATGCGCGTGTTGGAGTCTTCTCCCTCCACGCTGCTCACCGGGTTGCTGCCGGTCCAGAACTCGATGCTGTTGACGACGAGCGCGTCCACCAGCGTGCCGATTTCATAGACGGGCACCACGACGAACACGAGGAACACCAGCCACTGGACGAACTTGTTGCCGGAGATGCCCTTGTTGAACTGCCAGATCTTCGTCGTGAGCTTGAACGAGCCGAAGCAGCCCGTCGCACTCATCATCAGGACACCTGCGCACAGCACACCGAACCTGCGGGACGGACGCAACTTCATGAAGCCCTCCTGGGGGATGGGGGACCGCGTGAAAGCGGCCGCCACCATGCCACGAAGGCGTCAGTCCGGCTCGCTCTGAACGAGCCCGTATTTGTGCAGCAGCGAATAGAGGTGCTTGCGGTCCAGCTCCGCCTCGCGCGCGGCGCGGGCGATGTTTCCCCGGGCGCGGCCCAACAGGCGCGTGAGGTACTCGCGTTCGAAGGCGCGGACGAGCTCGTCCTTGCACACCTTGAACGGCCCGGTGAACTCCACCGGCAGGAAGTCCCCGGCGGGCGTGGGCACGTCGCGGGTGAACTCGCGCAGGAGGTTGTCCCCGGTGAGGCCTGGGATGTCCACCATGTGCCGGGCGCGCTCCAGGGCGTTGCGCAATTCGCGCACGTTGCCCGGCCAGGTGTGCCCCAGGAACTGCTCTTGAATCTTCTCCGGCAGCCGGGGCCACAGGCCCTCGCCGGCGAAGGCCTCCACGAGCAGGGGGATGTCCTCCTTGCGGTCGCGCAGGGGCGGCAGGCTGAAGGTGAAGACAGACAGGCGGAAGTAGAGGTCCTCGCGGAAGCGGCCCGCCTGCGTCTCCGCCCACAGGTCCTTCTTGCTGGCCACGACGATGCGCGCGTCGAAGGAGATGGGCGTGGAGGAGCCCAGGCGGCGGAACTCGCGGTCCTCGATGGCGCGCAGGAGCTTGGGCTGCAGGTCCAGGGCGAGGTCGTCGATTTCGTCCAGGAAGAGGGTGCCGCCGTGAGCGCGCTCCAGGCACCCGATGCGCTGGCCCACCGCGCCGGTGAAGGCGCCCTTCTCATGGCCGAACAGCTCGGACTCGATGAGCGAGTCGGACACGCTGGCGCAGTCGAACACGACGAGCGGCCCGGCCGTGCGGGGGCTCAACTTGTGGATGGCCTTGGCGCCCGCGCCCTTGCCGGAGCCCGTCTCGCCCACGAGCAGCACGGTGGAGTCCGTGGGGGCGATGCGCTGGAGCAGCGCGAAAATCTGGCGCATGGGCACGCTGCGGCCCACGAGGTCGCCCAGCCGGTCCTCGGCGGTGGGCTCCACCTGCACGGGCGTCATCTGCGGGCTGAAGCGCAGGCGCACGTCGCCCACTTCCAGCAGGGCACCGGGGCGCAGGTAGGCCTCGCGCACCTGGGCGCCATCCAGGAAGGTGCCGTTGGTGGAGCCCAGGTCCTGCACGAGGAAGCGGTCGCCCTGACGGCGCACCACCAGGTGGTTGCGGCTCACCGTGGGGTGGTCGATGACGACGTCGTTGTCGGTGGACTTGCCGACGCGCAGGTCCTCCGTGGCGAGCGGGTACACGGTGCCCGCTCGCTCGGTGTCCAGCAGCACCAGGTGGAAGCGCTGCGCGGACAGTCGCTCCGCCTGCGCACGGGCGACGACGACGGTGTGCGCGGGGATGGGGGCGGGAGGGACGGTGGACATGAGCGGGCGGGATTCTAGACGGCTTCCGGCCCGCGCGGGCTGTCTGTCGGTGCAGGCCGTGCCCGACTGGTGGGTAGCCGGGCACGGCGCGTCAAAAGCGTGTGTGCCAGTTTGTTTTCTCGCGGTGCGAGAGGCCAGCGTCAGCTGCTGGTTGAGATGCTTCAGGATGAAAGCATCGCGGTAGTCCGCTGCACCACGCCCGCCCTGTCGAGCGTGATGATGCAAGGACAACGGCCGCCCTCCCCATGACGGGAGGGACGGCCGTGTCAGGACTTCGGTGTGGAGGCCGCGTCAGTTGCCTTCGTAGATGCCGATGAGGCCCGGGGTGACGACGCCCGTCTTCGCGTTCTTGGTGCCTTCGAAGGAGACGAGGACGCGGCGCTTGCCGGCGGAGCGGTCGAACTGGATGTCGGACACGCTGCTGACGGAGGTGAGCACGTTGCCGAAGACGTCACCGCTGTACTTCACCGTGCCGGCGCCCTTCAGGCGCGTGATGCCGCCCCACCAGTTGGCGCCCACCCAGAGGCTCCCATCCCAGGGGTCCGTCGCCACGGAAGAGGTCGGCGCCATCGCGGGGTTGCTGCCGCTGGCGGGCGCGTAGTTGACCAGGTCCTGCATCACCTTGGTCTCCACGGCCCCGTCGGCGCTCAGGCGAGCGAGGCCGAAGTAGAAGGAGCTGACCCACACACCGCCGTTGGACGCCGGAGCCATGCCGGAGACGTTGTCGTCCACGCGCTGCGCCGCGGTGGGGTAGTTCGGCACGGCGTCAGGCCAGATGTCGAAGCGGTTCCACTCGTAGCCCGAGTCCTCCGTCTCGCTCTGGGCCGACCAGTAATCGTCCCCGTTGGTGCCGTAGCGGAAGCGCGTGGAGCGGATCTGCCCGCCGAAGAAGACGTCGTGATTCTCCGTGATGGAGAGGCCGTAGTAGCGGTCCGACAGCAGCTCGCCCTTGGAGCCGGAGATGGCGGGGTGCACGTGCTCGTAGAGGCCCGCGCACTCGAACTCCCACTTGAAGCCAGCCGTATCCCAAGGGCGCGGATCCCAGCAGTACGACGGGACGATGCCGTTGAACTTCGCGTCGCCCATGGCGAAGCCGTGGTTGCCGCCGAACCAGACGACCTCCTTCACCGGGTCGTAGGCGATGCGGTAGACGGTGCAGAGCTTCTCGCGTCCGCGCAGCTCCGCGCCCACCTTCTTGGGGCCGGTGTGGATGTCGTAGTGCACGACGTCGATCGTGCCGTCCGCCTTGAGCATCACCTTGTCCGCGTCACCGCTCTTGTAGACGCTGGCGTCCGGCTCGCGGTGGGCGTTCTCCGCCTGGTCCCACTCGTCCTCGCAGGTGGGCATGCCCGCCTTGGGCGGCTTGCCGGCGTAGCCGACGAACACCGTTCCGTCAGGGCCACCCGCCACGGAGATGACCTTGAGGTACGGCACTCCCGGCGGAGGACCCCCCACTCCGTCGCGCATGCGGCCGAAGGGATGGAGTCCGTCGGACATCGTGAAGCGCTGGATGGAGTTGGAGCCCTTCTTGATGAGGAACAGACCTTCCTCGCCGCCCGCGACCCAGACGTTGCCGCCCTGGTCCGCGGAGATGCCGTAGACGTAGCGCGGCGCGCCCTGCTCCTGGTTGTAGAACGTCCATCCCGGCGCTGAGGGCAGGGGATAGGTCTGCACCTGCTCTGGCGTGCCCGCGTCGGTGCCGGCATCCGTGCCCGCGTCGGTACCGGTTCCCGCGTCCGTGCCCGTGCCCGCATCCGTCCCGGTGCCAGCGTCGGTTCCTGCATCCGTGCTCGTGCCGGCATCCGTGCCCGCGTCCACTTCACCCGTGCCCGCGTCCGGCAGCCGCGGATCCTCCACGGGCGTCACCGGCACCACCGGCTCATCCACTTGCCGCGTGTCGCTGTCGTCCCCGCCGCAGCCCGTCCACCCCAGCGCTCCGACCAAGAGGAGCGCCCCCGTCCATCGCCACCCGTGCTTCATATGCCAACCACCTCACACTGGGCCGGGAGAAGGTCCCCCGGCACGAAGCCATTGTTCGTGGCCATCAAGGCAAGGAGGGTGCCAGCCCTGGAGGGCCGGCCACCGTTGGACTGTCGCCGGTGGGCGTCCGTTGCTCGACAGGGCGTGGGCAACCGTTTGCCCATTGTGTGAACGCCGGGGTCCCGGAGCGGCCCCCAACCGTGCTAGGGCCTGGGCAATGGCAGGCAACGACGCGCGCGGCCGCACCCCGCTGTCCCTCGTGGGGCAGGAGCCGGACCTCGTCTTCTACACACGGCAGGCTGCCGAACACGGCGGGCCCGTGCTCGTGCTGGGTGCCGCCAACGGCAGGGTACCGTGGTCGCTCGCGGGCCACGGCTTCTCCACCGTCGGCGTGGACCCCTCCGAGGCGATGATCCGCTCCGCCGAGGAGCGCCGCGCCTCCGAATCGCCGGACGTCTCCGAGCGCACGCGCCTCATCGCCGCCGACCCCCGCGCGCTGCGGCTGCCGGAGCAGTTCCCCCTGGTGCTCGCCCCGCAGCACGCGCTGGGCCTGATGTCCGGCCGCGATGACCTGGAGGCGTTCCTCGCCACCGTGCGCCACCACCTGGCCCCCGGCGGCACCTTCATCTACGACGTGCTCAACGCCCCGCGCGAACCCGTGCTGCCTCGCGACGACGACGAGCCCGGCGCCGCGGTGGAGCCCCGCCGCCCCCTCTTCGCGCTGCACCTGCGCGAGCGGCGTCCGGCCGGCGGCCAGAGCCCCATCCGCCGCCTCAAGCTGAAGCACTTCCTGCCGGAGGAACTGGAGACCGCCCTCACCGCCAGCGGCCTCACCCTTCGCGAGCGCTTTGGCCGCTTCGACGGCAAGCCCTTCGACCTGGAGGACCTGCGCCAGATTGGCGTCGCCGGGACGTGAGCGGCGTTCACCGCTCGAAGCGGTAGCCCAGCCCGCGCACGGTGAGGAAGTGCCGGGGCGCTTCCGGATCCGACTCGAACTTCAGCCGCAGCTGGCGCATGAAGTTGTCCACCGTGCGCGCGCTGCCCTCGTAGTGGTAGCCCCACGCGCCGGACAGCAGCTCCTCGCGGGTGAAGGTGCGGCCCGGGTGCGCCAGGAAGTGCGCCAGCAGCTTGAACTCCTGCGCCGTCAGCTCCACCGGCTGTCCGTCGCGCGCCACCGTGCGCTGGGACAGGTCCACCTTCACGTCCCCGAACGTCACCGGCGGCGGCGTGATGCCCGTGGCCCCGAACCGGCGGCGCAACACCGCCTTGATGCGCGCGAGCAGCTCCTGCAACCCGAAGGGCTTCACCACGTAGTCGTCCGCGCCCAGGTTGAGACCCAGAATCTTGTCCGACTCCTGGCCCCGCGCGGACAGCACCACCACCGGCGTGTCACGGCCGCGCTGGCGCAGCTCGCGGATGACTTCGTAGCCGTTCAGCTCCGGCAGCATCAGGTCCAGCACCAGCAGGTCCGGCGCCTCGTCCAGGGCCTTGGCCAGGCCCGTGCGGCCGTCCTGGGCCTGGAGCACTTCGTAGCCTTCGAAGCGCAGGTTCATGGACACGCCGGTGAGGATGGACAGGTCGTCCTCCACCACCAGGATGCGCTGGGGCTTCTCCTCTTGGGGAACGGACGTGCTCATGCGCGGCTCACCGGGAGCTGGAGGGTGAAGCAGCTGCCCTTGCCGGGCTCGCTCTTCACTGTGATGCGGCCGCCGTGCGCGTCCACGATGCGCTTGCTGATGGCGAGCCCCAGGCCGCTGCCCTCCGTCTTGCGCGTGAGCAGGTTGTCCACCCGGTAGAAGCGCTCGAAGATGCGCTTGCGGTCCTTCTTGGCGATGCCCACTCCGTTGTCCTCCACCGACAGGTTCACGTGTCCGCCGTCTCTCTGTGCCCGGAGGGCGATTCTGCGGTGGGTGGGCCCACTGTACTTGTAGGCATTCTGCAACAGGTTGAGCAGCGCGCCCGCCACGGCGACCCGGTCCACGTCGACATGGGGGAGCCCGTCGTCCACCTTCACGGTGAACTCCATGCTGTCGCCGTGCCGCTGCGTGCGGAAGGCCACCACCGCCGCGTCCACCACGTCCGTCACCGGCAGCGACTCGCGCTGGTACACCTTGCGGCCGCTCTCGATGCGCGCCCAGTCCAGCACCCGCTCGATGAGGTCCGACAGGCGCTCGGTCTCCTTCGTGAGCAGGTCCAGCACCTCCTGCTGCTGCGCCGGGTCCTTCAGCCGGCCCAGGGCCAGCGTCTCGATGAACATCCGGATGGAGGTGAGCGGCGTGCGCAGCTCATGGCTCACCAGCGACACGAAGTCTGTCTTCATGCGCGACAGGCGCGCCTCGCGGTAGAGCACGCGGGCGGTGTAGCCCACGCCGAAGGTGAGCGTCAGGTAGAACAGGCCCAGCAGCACGCCGTACACGGCGCGGTTGCGCGTGGACGCGCTCGCCACGGGGTCCTCGCCGGTGGGCAGCACCACCAGGCGGAAGTCCTGCAACGGCGCGGACAGCACCCGCTCCGCGAGCACCGGCTGCCCCAGCGCGTTCTGCCGGGCCTGGGCCACCTCCGACATCAGCCGGTTGACGAGCCCGCCCTCGCTGGACGTGTCGCGCGGCACGGGCAGCAGCGTGAAGCGCACGGGCTCCGACGTGGCCCGCCCCTGCGCCTTCTCCGACAGGAGCGAGTCCAGCGCCAGTCCTGACAGCCGCACGCCCCGCACGGTGGCGCCCTGGCGCTCGGCGGCCACCATCACCGCGCGGCCGCTCGTGGAGAGCGAGAAGACGGTGGGCACGGTGGGCAGCGAAGCGGCCTCTGGCACCAGCGCCGCCAGGGACTCCGCCAGCTGCGGGTCCTTCGTGCGCACCAGGCCGTTCTCCACGTGGAAGGTGCCGTCCGGGTCGGACAGCTCCTGGTCATCCGGCAGGAGGAAGGCCAGCCGCTCGCTGCCCACGCGCTCCAACCGTCCGCTGTTGAGCGCGCGCGGCACCTCCGCGGACAGGTCCGCCAGCGTCCCCCGCCACGCGGCCTCCAGGCGTTTCTCCACCGCGGCGCGCTCGTTGATGATGGCCACGACGCCGAAGCCGGACAGGCCGGCCGAGGGCAGCACGACCAGCAGGATGAGCAGCGCGAACGTGCGTCGGAAGCTGAGGATGACGGGCGCGGGACGAGACACGGCTCCCTGTGTCTACACGCGACGGCGGCCGGGTGCTCGCGGCTTTTGAGGGGAGGGAGGAGTCTTCCCGACATTGTCCGGAGGCATACGGCGGGTGGAGAGGACGTCGACTTCGGGGGGCGGCTGAGCGAGCATGCGGCTCTCGGGAAGGCGTGTGAGCAGGGCCGGCACGCTTCCGGACAGGCCGTGGGGCATGCGCGCAGGGTGGGGTCGGAGGCGCGCGCGAAAGCCTTCGCGGGAGGGGATGGCATTTCCGATGCGACGGCAGGGATGGGCCGCGCTGTGCGCGGTGACGACGCTGGTTCTGTCGGGTTGCAAGGAGCGTGAGGTCGCGGGCACCTGGAGCAATGCCTCCGGGTCCGTGGCGCTCAGCCGGGACGACTCGCTGCTCTACGTGGTGGACGCGGACAACGGCATCCTCGCCGTGGTGGACACCGCACGCCGGGAGAAGGTGTCCGAGGTGCGGGTGGGCCCGCGTCCGGAGCGCGTGGCGGTGGGCCCGGACGACACCGTGTACGTGACGAACCGGGGCGGCAGGAGCGTGTCCGTCATCCGCAAGGGAGACGCGGTGGAGGCCGCTCGCGTTCCGGTGGGCGTGGAGCCCACGGGGATGGCGCTGTCTCCGGATGGCAGCACGCTGTACGTGGTGAACAGCGCCATGCGTGAGTCCGCCGCGCGGGGCAGCCTCACCGCCATCGACACGGGCACGCTCACGGCGCGCTGGGAGCTGCCGCTGGGCGAGGAGCCGCGAGGCATCGCGCTGCTGGAGGACGGCCGCAAGGCGGCGGTGTCGCTGTTCCGGCAGGGCGACGTGATGACGGTGGACCTGTCGGACGCGAACCAGCCCCAGGTGATGCGCGGCGGCACGGACCTGCTCGCGAAGGCGAACCGGCCGTCGCCCCCCGGTGCCGGCGGGTCCTCCTCGGAGTTCGATGCGCCGGTGCCCATGAATCCCAACCAGGGCCCGCGCTCCTTCCGGTCGCGCGGCATGGTGGACCTGTTGAGCGCTCCCGACGGACGTCGCCTCTTCGCGCCGGTGCTGTGGTCGCGCGAGGACCCGCTGGGCGGGCCCGTGGACGGCCGTGGACCCAATCCGGGAGAGTCGATGTACGGCGGCGGGACGCCGTGCGGCGCGTCGGCCGGTGGCGGCGTGGTGGCCGCGGGGCTCATCACCTTCGACGCGGAGGACGAAGCGCCCCGCCCGGTGGTGGACGACCTGGACGAGTGCAAGCCGCCGCCGGAGGAGAAGCCGGACTACCCCACGTCGCTCGTCGCGAGCCCCTTGTTCGACACGCCCTTGCAGGGGCCGGCGGCGGCGGTGGTGGACCCCACGGGCGCGTGGCTGTTCCTGGTGAACCAGGACTCCAACAACGTGGCCATCCTGCCCTCGTGGCGCCGCTCCGGTTCGGACCTGGTGAACGAGACGAGCCCGGTGCGGCAGCTGATTGCCGTGGGGGCGGGCCCCAATGGCATCGCGCTCACGCGGGACGGGCGCAAGGCGTACGTCTACAACGCGTTCGACCACACGGTCAGCACGCTGGGGTCCAGCGGCAATGCGTTCGGGGACATCCGCGAGGAGGGCGAGCGCCTGGTCATCGTGGGCGACACGCTGTCGCCGATGGCGGCGGCGGGCCGGCGGTTGTTCTTCAGCGCGGTGGATGCGCGGATGACCAGCCCGTCCGTGGCGGTGTCCTGCGCGTCGTGCCACCTGGAGGGCCGCGAGGACGGCCACGTGTGGGGCTTCCCGGACGGGCCGCGCCAGACGCCCAGCCTGGCGGGTCGCATGACCACGGCCACGGCGCCCTTCCACTGGAGCGGCGAGTTCTCCGCGCTGGGGGACTTCATGAGCGCCACGGTGAAGGACCGCATGGGTGGCCAGGAGCTGGACGCGGACACGGTGGCGAAGCTGGGAGCGTTCATCGACGCCATCCCCGCGCCGGACAACGCGTTCCATGGCGAGCCGCTGACGGCGTCCCAGACGCGCGGGGCCGCCCTCTTCACGCAGGCGAAGTGCGACACGTGTCACACGGGCGCGGCGCTCACGGACAACCGCAACGTGGACGTGGGCACGTTCGTGCTCTCGGGCGTGCTGAAGGACGCGGCGGTGGTCATCAAGACAGGGCTCAACACGCCGTCGCTGCTGGGCGTGGGCCGCACCGCGCCGTACCTGCATGACGGCAGCGCGCCCACGCTCAAGGCCCGCCTGATGAACGGCCGCGAGACGAACCTGCACGGCACGACGGCGGGGCTGTCCGACGCGGACATGGACGACCTGGTGGCGTACCTGGAGACGCTGTAGCGGGGGAGCGAACCGCACCGGCGCGGTCATTCCCTCTGGAGATGACCGCGCCGTGCAGGGTTCTTGCTTGAGCCGTGCCGCGAGGGCATGGAGACCCCCGCTCATGGGTCCCACCTCTCAGTCGGCGGGTTCGCTCCGTCTCAAGATCGCGTCTTCGCCCTGGGGGCTCGTGGCGCTGCTGCTGGTCCACCACTTCGGGCTCTGGGCCTGGACGGCCTGGCGCCGGGACATCCCACCGCTCCTGGTGTTGGATCGCTGGGACTCGCACCACTACAGCACGCTGGTCCTGGAGGGTTACTCATGGCCCCTCTGGGCCTTCCTGCCGCTGTACCCGGGCCTGGTCTGGCTGGTGCGGCAGGGGCTGGGGGGCACGCTGCCGCCCCAGGTCGTCGGCGCGGCCCTGTCCACGGCATGCCTGCTGGGCTTCGTCGCGTGGAACACCCATTGGGCGCGGCAGGGGCCAGAGCGCGAAGGGATGACGGCCCGGACGCCTTGGGGGTGGTTCGTCTTCCTCTACGGTCCCGCCAGCTTCGCGCTCCACTCGCACCACACGGAGGGGCTCTTCCTGCTCCTGTCGTTCGGGGCCCTGGCGTGTGCTTCGCGTGGGCTGCTCCTGCCCTCGGCCGTGCTGGTTTCGCTGTGCCTCTTCACGCGTAACCAGGGCTGCTTCGTGGCCATCGCCGCCGCGCTCCTGGCAGCCATGCGCGAACCGTCGTGGCGCGAGCGCTTCGTGCGGTTCGGCTTCATGGGGTGTCTTGCACTGGTGGCGTTCGGAGGGTTGCTCGTCTTCGAGTGGAGCCGCTCCGGTGACCCCTTCATGTTCCTGAAGGCCCAGCGGGAGTGGAATCACGCGGACTCTGTCTGGGGTGCCATCCGGGGACTGTGGTTCGGCAATCCCTGGCACAAGGGATTCAACGGCTGGCTGGTGCTGCGGAACGTCTTCGGGGCAGCGTGGCTGGTGTTCGGGGTGATGTTGTGGCGCCGCGACCGGGCCCTGGGCCTTTATGTCCTGCTGTCACTTCTGGTGATGCTGCCTCAAGGCGACCTGGGAAATGCCTTCCGCTTCGGCGCGGTGCTCTTCCCGGTCATGTTCGTCGCGGGCGACTGGCTGGCCACGCGTCCCAAGGCGTTGCGCTGGACGGTGGCACTGCTGCTCGTGTGGCTCAATCACAAGGCCACTCACGCCTACGCCATCGCGAAGTGGCCTTACTGATTCCGCCGCGGGCTACTGCGCAGCCGGTGCGGGCACCACGGGCTTCGGACTCGCGGGCACTGGCGCGACAGGACGCGGGGAGGGGACCGGCGACGGTTTCCGGGCGCCCGTGCCCGGAGGCGCGGAGAGCAGGTCCTTCGAACCCGCGCGCGGCGCGGTGAGGCTGTCCATCGGCTCCAGCGGTTCATCCAGCAGAAGGCTGTCCCCCGCGTCGGCCGGAAGCTCCGAGCCCGCGTCCGCCGTCGTATCCCTCACGCCGTGATTCGACGTCACCGCGAGCCGGGCCACGTCCATCGCGCGGTCGGGGTCATCCCCCAGCCAGGTCACGACCACGACGCACGGCGTGTCGTCATCCCACGCAACCACCTGCGTCATGCCCTGCACGGGGTTACGGCGCGCGGCGGCCTTGCCCAGCGCCGGAATCTCCTCACCGCCCACGTTCAGCGTGGGCTCGAGCAGCGCGCGCACATCCGCGTTCGCGTAGTTCGGCTGGCAGTCATACGCCACGGACACGGACACGCCCGCCAGCGCCGCTGAACGCAGCGAGCACACGGGCCCGCACGTGGGACACGCGCGCTCCTCCTTCATCGTGAAGCCGTTCAGCGTGAGGTCGCGCAGGTCCGCCGGAAGCAGCTCCTCGCACGAGGGCAGCGTCAGTGTGGACGGCCGTCCCGGAAGCCCGATGGCCCCCGCATCCGACGCGCCCGTCGCGTCCGTGCCCGCACCGGGCCTGCTGCACGCGCCCAGGGCGAGCGCCATCAGCAGTGCACCCCGTCCGACCCTCATCCCGTTGGCTCTCCTCACCGACGCCATGCGCGCGGCGCGGATGGTAGACCGTGCCCGGCCCCCGTCATCAGCATTGTGGCGCGGCTGCCGCTTTCCGGACGCGACCGGATGGCGGGGGAGAGGTCGGGCAGGCCGGCCTCGTTCATGGGCGGAGCGTGGGCTAGGCTGCCTGCCTTCCTCCACCATGCGCCTCCCCGGTCTCCTCAGCCTGTCGATAATGGTCCTGGCGCCGGCCATTCCCGCCCGGGCCCAGACGTCCAGTCCGCCTCCGCGGAGCGCGACCCCCGACGAGTCCTGGAGCGAACCCGGCAAGCCCGCTTCCGAAGCCCCACCCGCACCAGCGCGTCCCCAGTCCGCTCCCCGCGAGGAAGTCCCCTCCCGCGTCCAGCCGCCGCCCGAAGCCGAGGGCTGGGAGTCCTTCCCCGGCGCCTCCAGCCCCGCTCCTGTCCCCGCGCCGCCGCCGCCGCCGCCCCAGGCCGCGCCGCCTCCGCTCGCGGAGCCGCCGTCCGCGCGCCGTCGCGTCAAGGCTCAGCGTCCGCCGCCTCCACTCCAGGCCCCCAACCGCTACGGTCTCTACGGCGGCCGGTCGCTGGGCTCCGGACACGCGGGCGTGGGCATGGAGCTGGGCTTCCCCTTCGTGTCCGCGCGCGGCGTGTACGGCGTGCTGGAGCACCTGGACCTGGGGCTGGGCGTGGACACCGTCTACGGCCTGATGACCGAGCTGCGCGCCAGCGTCCGCTTCACCCTCCTGGACAGCGACAACGTCAGCCTCGCCTTCGTGGTGGACGGCGGCCACGCGTTCTTCCTGCGTCCCCCGGACACGGAGGACAAGGGCGCGCGCTACTTGAGCGGCCGGCGCGACTGGAACGTGGCCCCGGGGCTGGTGGCGTCCTTCCAGGGCGACAGCCCGCGCGCGTGGCGGCCGTACCTGGATGTCCGCGCCCTGATGGCCTTCGACATGGACCCCATCCAGAAGGATCCGCTGTCCGGTGTGCCGCCCGCGTGGAAGCTGGATGCGTCCGTCCTCGTCCGGCTGGGCGCGGAGTTTCCCGTGGGTGAGAAGACGTCCTACGCTGTCTCGCTCGGTGGCGACTTCCGCAGCCGCTCCTCGGACGCGGAGTTCATGCCCACGCTGTCCGTGGGCGTGGTGTCCACGCTGTTCTGAAATCCCCCTTCCCCCTCTCGACCCGAGGTCAGCTCATGCGCGGCAGTGTCATCGGTGCAGGTTCGTTCGGAACGGCGCTCGCCAACGTGCTCGCGGTGAATTGCGACGAAGTCCGCCTGTGGGGCCGTGAGCCCTCCGCCGTGGAGGCCATCAACACCCACCACGAGAACGCCACCTACCTCAAGGGCATCCCCCTCTCCGAGCGCGTGCGCGCGACCACGGACCTGGAGGAGGCGCTGTCCGGCTCGGAGATGGTGGTGCTCGCCACGCCCAGCCACGCCACGCGCGAGGTGCTCGCGCGCGCCAAGGACTTCCTGCCCAAGAGCGTGCCGCTCGTCACGGTGTCCAAGGGCATCGAGAACGGCACGCTGCTCACCATGACGGAGCTGTT
The DNA here is from genome assembly GCF_003668935.1 of Corallococcus sp. AB032C. Classification (NCBI taxonomy): domain Bacteria; kingdom Pseudomonadati; phylum Myxococcota; class Myxococcia; order Myxococcales; family Myxococcaceae; genus Corallococcus; species Corallococcus sp. AB032C. Next base: position 59,884 of record NZ_RAWP01000048.1, read on the forward strand.
GGAGGACTGTCTGCCGGAGGAGTTCCACCCGTACGTCGCGGTGCTCTCCGGCCCCAGCTTCGCCAAGGAGCTGGCCCGTCGCATGCCCACGGTGGTGACCATCGCGTCGCACTGGGACAAGGTGGCCCAGCGCTGTCAGAAGGCGCTCCAGACGGACACCTTCCGCTCGTACACGTCCACGGACGTGGTGGGCGTGCAGTACGGCGGCGCGCTGAAGAACGTCATCGCCATCGCCGCGGGCATGGCGGACGGCCTGGGCATGGGCCACAACGCGCGGGCCGCCATCATCACGCGCGGCCTGGCGGAGATTACGAGGCTCGCGGTGCGCAAGGGCGCCAACCCGCTGACGCTGTCCGGCCTGTCCGGCATGGGCGACCTGGTGCTCACCTGCACGGGCGAGCTCAGCCGCAACCGCCACGTGGGCATGGAGCTGGGCAAGGGCCGCAAGCTGCCGGACATCCTCGCGGAGATGAAGGAGGTCGCCGAGGGCGTCAAGACGGCCAAGAGCGCGCGCGACCTGTCCATCAAGACGGGCGTGGAGCTGCCCATCTGCGAGCAGGTCTACCTCATCGCCTACGAGGGCAAGAACGCCAAGATGGCGGTGGTGGACCTGATGACGCGCCAGCCGAAGTCGGAGCTGTCCGGCGTCTGAAGGCGCCGGAAAAGCGCTAGTAGCGGCGCGGCTTGGCTTCGGGGCCCGCGCCGCGCACGCGCCACACGGTGAGCCGCTCCGAGTTCGTGTGGCTGAGCACAAGCCCTTCCGTCTGCATCTCCTCTAGCAGGCGGTTCGTCTTGAGCCGGTCCAACCCGATGGTGCGGCCCAGCATGTCGCCGGGCATGCCGCTGATGTTGCTGCGCAGCTGGTTGATGATGGCGCGCTTGAACTCGTTCTTCTGCAGGCCGTCGATGTCCTGCGTTCTCCACGCGGACAGGATGCCCCAGCCGATGAGCAGCAGCGTCACCACGGCGATGACCGGGTAGACGATGTGGCTGTTCTTCTCGAGCAGCTCGATGTAGCCGGTGGTGATGGACGAGACGGGCCGGTCGTAGTCCGGCCCGGAGTCCTGTCCGGGCAGGCCTTCGATTTGGGCCGTCAACAAAGGGATGAGCAGTTTCAGCGCGGGAGCCAAGGCCCCCCGACTCTACGGGGAGGGCCCCCGCGCCGACAACCCGCCCACCGTCAGACGACGCCGATGGACTCGGACGCACCCTCGGCGAACAGGGTGATGTCCGCCTTGGCCAGGAGCGTGGACAGGCCCTCGCGCTTCACCGCGCTGATGGCCACGCCGCCCAGGGAGCGCAAGAGCGACTCCACCTCGTCCGCGGACAGCTGGTCCGCCTTGTTCCACACCATCAGGCGCGGCTTCTCCATCAAGCCCAGCGAGGCGAGGATCTTCTCCACCGCCTCCACCTGGTCGTCGCGCGCCGGGTCGCTCGCGTCCACCACGTGCAAGAGGAGGCTTGCGTCGTACAGCTCCTCCAGCGTGGCGCGGAAGGCCGCCACCAGGTCCTTGGGCAGGTCCCGGATGAAGCCCACCGTGTCGGTGATGATGACCTCGCGCTCCTGCGGGAAGCGCAGCCGCCGGCTCGTGGGGTCCAGCGTGGCGAACAGCTTGTCCTCCGCCAGCACCTCCGCGTTGGTGATGGCGTTGAGCAGCGTGGACTTGCCCGCGTTGGTGTAGCCCACGATGGAGATGACCGGCACCTCGCGCCGGTTGCGCTGCGCCCGGCGGACGCTGCGCTCGCGGCTGATGACGTCGATGCGGCGCTCCAGGTTGGTGATGCGCTCGCGCACGCGGCGGCGGTCGATTTCGAGCTTCGTCTCACCCGGGCCGCGGCCGCCCACGCCACCGCCCATGAGGCGGCTGAGCGAGTCATCCCCCTGCACCAGCCGGGGCAGCCGGTACTTCAGCTGCGCCAGCTCCACCTGCAGCTTGCCCTCGGCCGTCTGCGCGCGCTGGGCGAAGATGTCCAGGATGAGCTGCGTGCGGTCCAGAATCTTCAAGCTCGTCGCATCTCCGATGTGGCGGCCCTGCGACGGGGTGAGGTCCTTGTCGAAGATGAGCAGGTCCACCATGGACTGCATGGAGCGCAGGTTCAGGTCCTCCAGCTTGCCCCGGCCGATGAGGTAGCGCGGATCCGCTTCGCGCTTCATCTGGAGCACGCTGTCCACCACCTCCACGCCCGCGGTGCGCGCCAGCTCCTTCAGCTCCGCGAGTGAGGACTCCGCCCGGGCGCGGTTGCCGTCCAGGCACACCGCCACCAGGATGGCGCGCTCCTTCCCGGACACCGTGCGCGCGGCCGCCTTGCGGTTGAACTCCTCCTCCAGCGCGTCCAGCGTGGACAGCAGGTCCGGCTGTTCAACGTGCACGGAGGGCAGGGTGGACACGTGCCAGAACTCGCCCGCGCCATTCTCCGGCACCAGGTAGGCCCAGTGCAGCACGCCGGGCAGGCCTTCGTTGCCCACGCCCACGGCCGCCACGCAGTCCAGGCGCAGGAGCGCCAGGTCCGTGAGGTCGTCCTTCGTCAGGGGTTCGCTCTTCAGGTGCGTGTGCACCAGCCGCAGGCCACGCAGACGAATCTGGCCCGCGCGCGCACGGCCGATGTCCGGCAGCTCCAGCTTGTGCGCGTTGCCCACCACGACGTGCTCGATGTCGCCCTTTCGGTTGATGAGGACGCCCACCTGACGGTTGAGCTCGTGCGACAGCTCGGTGAGGTGGCGGGCAAGCTCCGCGGACACGATTTCGCGCGGATCCACGCGGCGGCGGAAGGTGTTGCGCAGCCGCTGCTGCTCGCTCGACTTCAGGCCCAGGGTGTTGCCGAAGATTTCCTTCAAACCGTTTCTCCTGGCGCGGACATCGAACGACCCGCGCTGCATTCAAGGCATTGGATGGACTGGGGCCACCCGCGTTTCATGACAAAGCCCCCCAGCCAGTGTGTCGCGCAGCCTGGTGAACAACCGGCCACGCGCGTCCTTTCCCGTTCCAGCCTACGCTGCCCCTGTGACTGATTCCGCACGCAACGCCTTGCGCGGGGCCCGCCGCGTGGTGGTGAAGATTGGGACCAACGCGCTGACGAGCGCCACGGGCCGCTTCAACCGTGCCCACTTCGACGCGCTGGGGCAGGACCTGATGTGGGCCGCCGGGGGCCGGGAGCTGGTGGTGGTGTCCAGCGGCGCCATCGCCCTGGGCATGGAGCGGCTGGGGCTGCCCGCGCGCCCCCGGGACATCCCGGGCAAGCAGGCGTGCGCGGCGGTGGGGCAGAGCCGCCTGATGCAGGCGTACGAGGAAGCGTTCGGTCACGCGGCCCGGACGGTGGCCCAGGTGCTGCTCACCCACGAGGACGTGCAGGAGCGCCGGCGCTACCTCAACGTGAAGCACACGCTGGAGCGCCTGCTGGCCGCGGGCGTGGTTCCGGTCATCAACGAGAACGACACCGTGTCCGTGGACGAGCTGAAGTTCGGCGACAACGACACGCTGGCGAGCCTGGTGGCCGGCGTGGTGGAGGCGGACGCGCTGGTCCTCCTGTCGGACGTGGAGGGCCTCTACACCGCCGACCCGCGCAAGGACGCCGAGGCCCGCCTGATGCCCGCCGTGCCGCGCGTCACCGCGGACGTGCTGGCCCTGGCTGGTGACGCCACCAGCGAGGTGGGCACGGGAGGCATGGCGTCCAAGGTGCGCGCCGCCGCTCGCGCCGCGGAGCTGGGCATCCCCTGCGTCATCACCTCCGGCGCGGTGCCCGGCCGCCTGCGCGGCGTGCTCCAGGGGGAAGCCGTGGGCACGCTCTTCGAGCCCGCCGGACGCCGCAGTGCGCGCACCGCGTGGATCGCCCACGCCCTGAGGCCCCGGGGCCGGCTGGTGGTGGACGCGGGCGCGAAGGAGGCCATCGTCACCGGCAAGCGCAGCCTGCTGCCCAGCGGCGTGACGGGTGTGGAGGGGGACTTCGGCCGGGGAGACCCGGTGGACCTGACGGACTCGGCCGGGACGGTGTTCGCCCGGGGCCTGTCCACCTACGACGCCAATGAGCTCAGGCGCATCGCCGGGCGGCGGAGCACGGACATCGAGGCGGTGCTGGGCTACCGCTACCTGGATGAAGCGGTGCACCGCGACGACCTGGCGGTGCTGTAGCCGCGGTCCACGCAAAGGCCGCCTAGATGGAGCAGGAGACGGACTTCACCGTGCCGGTCGCCGGCTCCGTCAGGCGCATCAGCGCGCGGAACTCCGGGGAGTCCACCTTCATCAGGAGCAGCGAAACCTCCAGCTCCCCAGGCACCCGGCCCAGCTGGAGCTTGCGCTCCTGGCCGTGCAGCAGGGCGAGCTGCGAGTGGCCTTCCCCTTCCGGCAGGGACAGGTCCACCTGGAGCTGGAACGAGTCGCCCTCGCCCTTGGGCGTGAGCACCAGCCGGTAGTCCGGCACGGTCGCGCCCGGACGGCGGCGCTCGGCGCGAAGGGTGCGGCCCGCTTCACCCAGCAACTTGGGCTGGGCGATCAGCCGGCCGTCGCGCCGGACCTCCAGCGCGAAGTAGAGCGGTTCGGAGCGGGCGTGCGCCGGGGTGGAGACGAAGGCCAACAGCACCAGCGCCAGCCCGGGAAGCCACTTCTTCAGCAGGGAGGTGCGGTCCATGGTCGAGCCCTCGTCAAAGCATCGGTCCGCCGCGTCGGCCCCACGGCAGCCAGCAAAGCCTCCAGGAGGCCCGCTGTCGCTTCTCACCCAAATCGACAATGGCCAAGGAATAACCCAGACGCGCCCCGAGTGCGAGCCCCACACCCGGGGTTGTCTGCTGGCTTGCGGACGAAACGAGGGGTACATGACGGTACCTGCTTGCCTGTTCAGGTTGGGGCGGCTATCCCCCCCTTGGACGGAGCCAGTGCCCTCCGCTGTTCCCTTTCTGTTCGTTTCCAGGCCTGCCCCTTTCTCCCACCCCGGAAGTCCCCGGTCTCTTGATCTCCCGGGTCCTGTCCGCCATGGTCACCGATCACCTGAATGGACCGCACGGAACGCATCCTTGATCTCGTGGCACTGTTGCTCGACGCGCGGGAACCCATCTCGTGGGCCGAGCTGCGTGAGCACTTCCCCGCTGACTACGGTGGCTCGGATGACGCCGCGGAGCGCAAATTCGAGCGCGACAAGGCGGAACTCGTCGAGCTGGGCTTCCCGCTGAGCTACGTGCAGGGCGATGACGAGCGGCGCGACGGCTACCTCGTCGACCGCAACGTCTACTACCTGCCGGAGGCGGACCTCACGAAGGAGGAGCTGGCCGTGCTCTACGCCGCCGGGTCCGCCGCGCTGGCGTCCGGCGCGTTCCCGGGCCGCGACGACCTGGCGCACGCGCTGCGCAAAATCGGCTTCTTCGCCGGCGAATCCCTGCCCACCCCGCGCGTGCGCATGGAGCTGGGCACCGGCCAGCAGGGCCAGGAGAAGGAGGTCTCCGCCCGCCTGGAGCAGCTCTGGGACGCGTGCTCCGCCCACAAGTGGGTGCAGCTGACCTACGGCAGCCCCCGCAAGGACGGGGTCACGGAGCGGCGCGTGGACCCGTACGGCCTGGCGCTGCGGCGCGGCGTGTGGACGCTGGTGGGCTACTGCCACCTGCGCCAGGGCCTGCGCACCTTCCACGTCCACCGCATCCGCGAGTTGAAGGTGAACACCGCCCGGCCGCGCACGCCGGACTTCGAGGTGCCCGCGGACTTCTCGCTGGACGCCCACGTGGCCTACTTCCCCTGGCAGTACCGCTTCCACGAACCGCTGGAGGTGACGCTCCAGCTGACGGGGCCGCAGGCCTCGCGCGCGGGCTCGCTGTTCCCCGGCGCGGCGCTGGAGCCGGTGTCGGAGGGCGTGGTGCGGGCCCGCTTCCCGGTGACGTTCCTGGACGGGCTGACGCGCTTCGTCCTGTCGCTGGGACAGGACTGCCGTGTGGAGGGGCCACCGGAGGCGCGCGAGCGCCTGGAGCGGATGGCCGCGAACATCCTGGCGAAGCACGCGCCGGTGGAAGGTCAGCGGGTGAGCGCATGAGCAACGTCCATGAGCGGCTGCGCCGCCTGCTGTTCCTCGTCCCCTACGTTTCGAAGCACCCCGGCGTCACCGTGGAGGCCCTGGCCAAGGCCCTCAACATCAGCCGCGAGGACCTGCTGGAGGAGCTGGACCTGCTCACCTGCGTGGGCCGGCCGCCCTTCAACCCGGACGACTACATCGACATCTACGTGGACAACGACCGCGTCTACGTGGACCTGGATCAGCGCCTGTTCGCGCCGCCCCGGCTGACGGCGGGCGAGGCCGCGGCCCTGGCCGCCGCGGCGGAGCTGTTGCGCCCGGCCACCGGCGACGCGCTCCAGAGCGCCCTCACCAAGCTGGAGAACATCATCCCGCCCGCCGCCCGCGAGCGCTTCCGGGAAATGTACCGGAAGATTGACGCCTCCGCGGACGCGCCCCCGGCGCTGGGGCCCCTCACCCGGGCCATCCTGGAGCGGCTGGAGGTGACGTTCGGCTACGCCAGCCCCGGCCGTCCGTCGGAACCACGCCGGGTCCGCCCCTACGAACTGCTCAGCCACCGGGGCCAGTGGTACCTCCAGGGCTTCTGCCACACCCGCCAGGACGCACGCCTGTTCCGGTTGGACCGCATGGAGGACCTGGCCGTCACCACCACGGCCTTCCAGCCTCCTCCGGACGCCCGCGCGGACGTGCCCAACCCGGCCCGCGGCGCCAGCGAGGCCTCCGTCCGGGTGCGCTTCACCCCTACGGCGGCACCCTACGTGAAGGAGCGCTTCGGCCAGGACGCCCGCCCGCTCGCTGACGGAGGGGTGGAGGTGCGGGTGGCCGGAGACAGTGAGCGCTGGCTCACGCAGTGGGTGCTATCCTTCGGCGGAGAGGCGGAGGTGCTGGAGCCGGCGAGCGCGCGCGCCGCCGTTGCCCGAGCCGTACATGCCTCGATAGGCTCCTAGGACGACATGGCCTTCCAACTGACGATCTCCGAGGGAAAAGACGCCGGCAAGGAGTTCGTCTTCGACCAGGACTCCGTGCTCATCGGGCGCACCTCCGAGTGCGACGTGGTGCTGTACGACCCTGGTATCTCCCGCCGCCACTGCCGCATCTTCCAGGACGGAAGCGGCTACGCGGTGGAGGACCAGAAGAGCGCCAACGGCACGCTCATCAACGGCGCGGCCGTGCAGAAGCAGACGCTGACGGACGGCGACACGGTCACGCTGGGCCCGGTGACGTTCCTCTTCGCGATCGCCGCGGAGGAAGCGACCACCGGCGAGGACGAGAAGCCCGCGGAGGACGGCGCCAACAGCACGCGCATCGTCTCCATCGACTCCTTGCGCAAGCAGCGCAACAAGAAGGCCGCCGCGTCGCTCGTGCCGGAGGGCGCGGACGAGGAGGACCTGCAGGGCATCCGCGCGGAGTCCACGCGCATGAACATGCGCGCCATCCGCCGGCCCACCTCCAACGCCCAGCGCGCCGTGCCGCAGGAGCCGCCTCCGCAAGAGGACGCCCCCGCGGCCATCGAAAAGCCCGCTCCCGCGCCCCCTCCCGCGCGCCGCACCGGCTCCCAGTCCTCCCGCGCCGTGGCC
>NZ_RAWP01000049.1:0-66978 GCF_003668935.1 Corallococcus sp. AB032C
GCGGAATTCGAATTGCTTCGGCATGCGGCGCGGGTGGCGGCGCGTCCCGGGCACGTGCTCCTCGTGCAGTCCCTGCAGCGGGCCTTCCTGGGAGGAGCCGCCCAACTGCTGCCGCTCATGGGCGGAGGGGCGCTGCGCGAGTGGGCCATCCGCGTGAGGGAAATCCTGCACGAGCGCGACGTGCAGGCACTTCAGCATGAGCTGCCAGCACTGCTGAAGGCGCGCGATGAGCGCGTGCTGAATGCATTCGCCCCCGCGCCCCAGGAACCTGCGTCCCCCGAGGCCCCATGCGCCCAAGAGGGCGCACCAGTCACTCATCAGAACGACGCTTTGGGGACACACCTCTGCATCGAGGAGGGGGACAGCGGTCGCTGTATGCCAACCACCGCACAGGACGAGAAGCTGGAGGCACACCTTGGCATCGAGGACGGTGCCGTCGGGGGCCTTACGTCAGCCATTGCGCAGGACGGGATGCTGGAGGCACGCCCCGGCATCGAGGAGGGGGCCGTCGGTCGCCCTACGTCAGCCACGGTGCAGGACGAGATGCTGGAGACACGCTTCAGCTTCGAGGAGCGTGACCTTGGCCGCCTGGCGTCATCCGTTGATCAGGACAATGCACTTGAGGAACGCCTCCTCGTGGATGCGGGTGGCCCCGGTTGCTGTGTCGCTTCAACCGCCGAGGCTCTTGGGGTTGCACCTCGCCCCGATGGAGAGTCCTTCCCCTTGGAGCCGGACCGTGGGGCGCTGTTGCCTTCATCCGCCCCAACGTTCGTGCCCTGTGGTCAGGGTGGAGAGTGCGTCCGAAGGAATGTGATGGACGCGGCCTTGGAAAGCCTGCCCGATTGTCGAACAGGTTTTGTCGCCGGGTCTCAGGAAGGGGCCGCCAGCAATCCGAGGCTCCACCCAGCGGCTTCTTCGGACTCATCCGCGTGGCGGTTCGCAAGGTGGGCGAGCCGCTTCGTGGACTCCAGGGCTCTTTGGGGCCGGTGGGCTGCTCGCCTCTGGGGTTCCATGGTTCGTTCACTGGGACCAGATGCTTCGTGAGCGACGACAGCCCGCTGCGTCCGCTGTCTCCTGAAGTTCGCGCATGCCATCTCCTAAGATGGCATGCGGAGGTGCCGACAAACTTCTGGCGACCTGATCAGGCTCGGACCAGATCGATGGGGCTGCCTTCGGGGACGTGCTTCATCGCCACGGAGTTCATGCAGTAGCGCAGCCCCGTGGGCGGCGGGCCGTCCGGGAACACGTGGCCCAGGTGGCCGTCGCAGCGCGCGCAGCGGACCTCGGTGCGAGTCATTCCGTGCGACACGTCGCGGATCTCCGTGACGGAGTCCTCCGACAGCGTCTGAGTGAAGGACGGCCAGCCCGTGCCGGACTCGAACTTCGTCCCGGCCTTGAACAGCGGGTTGTTGCAGCCCGCGCACACGTAGGTACCCGGCGTCTTGGTGCCGAGGAAACAGCCCGTCCCCGGGTACTCGGTGCCGTGCTGCCGCAGCACCTGGAATTCCTCGGGGGTGAGGCGCTTGCGCCACTCTTCGTTGGAAAGATTGAGCTTGTCCGCCATGGGTCCTCCTCCACGTTTCGGGCCTGGAGCCCGGAGCACGGCCTTGGATGCACCGTGGGCCTTTGCGTCGCACCCTATACCAGGCAGGCAGCGGGGCGGCCGGCCGCCTTGTTCTCTACCGCACGGCACGGCAGGCCTTGCGGACCAGGGCTTGGAGCACCGTGCTTCGGTTGTACTCCTTCCGGACGCGGTGCGCGCCACGAGGAGGCCTGCTGATGCGGATTTCAGAGCTGATGCACAGGGACGTGAAGACCATCGACGCGAATGAATGCCTGCGCTCCGCCGCCGAGCGGCTGGACAGCGCCAGCCTGGGCGCGCTGCCCGTCACGGAACATGGTCAGGTGGTGGGCCTGCTCACCGACTCGGAGCTCTCCCTGTGCTCCACCGTCCACGGGCACGACCCTGACGTCACCACCGTGCGGGAGGCGATGACGGCGCCGCTCGTCACCTGCTCGGAGGACGAGCCGCTGGAGGCCGGCGAGCGGCTGATGGAGGAGCACCACCTGAACCGCCTGGTGGTCGTGGACGCGGAACACCACGCGGTGGGGCTCCTCCGCCTGGACGACGTCGCCTCGGAGTCCCTCACGCTGCTGCGGCCTGGCGAGCCGCTGGAATACTTGAGCCTCTACTCCTGACCACAAGAAGGCCCGGCGCCCCCTTCGCGTACCGGAAGGGAGCACCGGGCCGGTGCCTCATGTGCTGACGCTCAGCCCGCCACGGCCGGCTGACACGCGGCGGACAGCCACGCCACCGCGTCATCCCAGGGCAGGTCGCGCTGGGAGCCGTCGCGCTGGCGCAGGCGGACGCCCTTCGACTCCACCTCGCGGCCACCCACCACCGCGAGGAACGGCACGCCGTCCTCGTGCGAGCCCAGGACCTTCTTCGACAGCGACTCGTCCCGCACGTCCGCCCGTGCGCGGCAGCCGGCCTGCCGCAGCCGCGCAGCCAGTGCTTCCGCGTACGCGGCGGCCCCCGCTCCCACGGAGGCCACCACCACCTGCTCGGGCGCGAGCCACGCCGGTAGCGCGCCCCCGTGGTGCTCCAGCAGCACGCCGATGAAGCGCTCCAGGCTGCCGAACAGCGCGCGGTGAAGCATCACCGGACGCAGGCGCTCTCCGGATGCGCCGACGTAGTGCAGGTCGAAGCGCTCCGGCAGCACCAGGTCCAGTTGGATCGTCCCGCACTGCCACGCACGGCCCAGCCGGTCCTTCAGCACGAACTCCAGCTTGGGCCCGTAGAAGGCGCCCTCGCCGGGCTGATCCTCGTACTGGAGGCCCGCCTGCTTCGCCGCGGACTGGAGCCACGCCTCCGCCTGGTCCCACAGCGCGTCACCGCCGGCGCGCATCGCCGGACGGCTGGAGAAGGCCACCTGCACGTCGTCGAAGCCGAAGCCCGCGTAGAACGCCTTGAGCGAGCGCACGAAGCGGACCACTTCCGCCTCCACCTGCTCCGCCGCGCAGAAGATGTGGCCGTCGTCCTGCGTGAACTGGCGCAGGCGGAACAGCCCGTGCAACGCGCCGCTGGGCTCGCTGCGGTGCACCAGCCCGAACTCCCCCAGGCGCAGGGGCAGGTCGCGGTGGCTGGGTGCCATGCGCTGGACGATCTGGATGTGGCCCGGGCAGCTCACCGGCTTCAACGCCAGCTGCCGGTCGCCTTCCACCATGCAGAACATGTTCTGGCGGAAGTTGTCCCAGTGGCCGCTCTGCTCCCAGAGTGGCTGGGCGCACAGCTGCGGCGTACGGACTTCGCGGTAGCCCTCTTCGAGCATGCGCTGGCGGACGTGGTCCTCCAGCAGCCGGTACAGCCTCAGTCCGCGCGGGTGCCAGAACACCATGCCCGGGGCCTCCTCCTGCATGTGGAAGAGGTCCAGACGCTGGCCCAGCGCGCGGTGGTCTTGTTCATCAAGCATTGTCGTCTCCGTGTGTCGGTCGGGATGAATCAGCCGGGGCCGGACACGGGGCGTGTGAGGTTGCACGGTCGCCCCGGCCGGAACTCGGCGGGGCGGGAAACCGTGCGCTCGTCAGGACACCGACACGCGCACAGCACCCACGCCCGCCGAAGCGGTAGTGGTCGTGGTCGCGGTGGTGTTGATGACGAGGTTCACGGGACAAGAAGTGCTCCCGCGCGCACGGAAAGTCAAGTCGTGCGCCGGGACAGGGTGCATCAGCCCAGGAGGGCCAGCAGGCCGGCGAGGCCCACGAAGAGGTAGAAGAGCGACTCGCCCGCGATGAGGCCTCCGCCCACCAGCGACATGGTGCTCATGTCCTCCGGCAGCACCGCCTCGCCGGGCGCGGGCTCGCGCCGGAAGCGCTTGGACACGGTGTTGAAGAGGGACGTGAGGATGCCACCCGCGCCGAACCAGAGGGTCGCCGGCAGCGCGATGAAGCCTCCGAACGCCGTCGCGTAGGGGCTGGCCAGCACCAGCGAGTCCATCGCCCAACCCACGCCGAACCCCGTGCGCGAACCCTGCACGTAGCGCAGCCAGGCGGGGTGGCGGCGGACCACCTTGCGGATGACCTCCAGCGTGAAGCCGATGGACAGGCCCACGAGCAGCGCCGTCACCTTGTGCGCCGACAGCGTGCCCAGGTCGCGGATGGCGCCCACGAACTTGTACGTCATCGCGGAGCCCCACTGGCCCACCTTCACGTCCGGGTGATCCAACTGGTTGACGGACAGCACCGGGTACGCGCCCATGAACACGCGCGCCAGCACCACGCACAGCACCGCGCCCATGAAGATGCCCAGCACCTGGTAGCGGAACTGCACCACGCGGTTGGTGCCCAGGCGCCACCCGGTGGAGCGGTCCTGCTGCATGTCGCAGCCCACCGACGTGGAGATGAGCAGGATGGAGGACGCCATCAGCCCCACCAGCGGATCCTTCAGGCCGAGCAGCGACATCAGCAGCACGGACATCACGAAGGCGCTGGAGATGGGGTTGTTGTCGCTGATGCCGTAGGCGATGCCGTTGATGAGCACGAACAAGAGCGACAGCGCGAGCCCGAAGATGATGAAGCCCGCGGGCTGGTGCAGCACCTGCGTGGCCACCACGACGACGGCCGCGCCCCAGCCCACCACCCAGGCGATGAGCCGGGGCACGTTGACCTTCTTCCACGCGGGCTCGGTGTCCGCGGGAGCCTGCGCGCGGCCCCGGATGCGGTCCACCGCCTGCACCGCGAGCAGCGCCAGGTCCACCAGCGCCGCGCCGCAGATCATCGCCAGCGAGATGAGGAAGCCGATCTTCCGGTACGGATCATTGGGCCCCAGCCACCCGATGCTCCGCAGATAGGGCGTGATGGCATAGCCGGTGATTCCCATGAGCATGGCGGGCACGGTGATGCGGCTGCCCACCACCATGCCGGCGCCCACCGTGGAGCTGCTCACGCTCAGCGCGGCGACCGCGGCCACCTTCTCCGTGAGCCACGCGGCCAGGATGCCCAGGCCGGTGCCGCCGCCCAGCTTCGCGATGGAGGCCTTGAGCAGGCGCTTGTCCGTGAGCGCTCGCAGGATGTTGGCCACCGCGTAGCCGGACGGGTAGTCCAACTGGAGCCGGTCCACGAGCAGCGGCGTGTAGAGCATGCCCACGCCCACGCCGAACATGCCCACGCACCCCACGAAGAGCATCAGCTGCCACGCGGGCGGCTGGGGCATGCCCAGCCACACCATGGATTGGATCAGCACGGACATGGCGCACAGCGAGGCCACCGACGCAGCCATCGTCTGCATGTAGTTGGCGCCGTGCTTGCCCTCCGCGCCGTAGCCGTAGGTGACGACGCTGCCGAGGATGCCGGACAGCACCTGACTGGCGACGAAGAAGCCCAGGCTGAAGTTCATGTACGACGCGGCCACGCCGCCCAGCGGGCCCAGGAAGAAGATGGCCACCGACGCGAGCAGCAGGTGGTACTTCCACGTGCCCACCGCGGGGAGGAAGCGGAAGCGCGGCGTAACGGCGTCGGGCACGGAGGGCAGGGAGACGGAAGGCTCCGGCGGGAGCGGCTCGGCGGGGTGGGCCATGGGTGCGCGGGAGGGTACCGGCCTCCATGGGGCGCCCACAACCCGAGAGGTCGCGGGCAGCCCGGCGGCCGGTTGCAAGCGCAATCCCTTGCGAAAGCCAGGGCGCCATGCGACGTCGCACGCATGCGACTCACCCTGCACCGCGGCGTCAGCCTGGCCGTCCTCGCCTCCGCCCGCACGGAGGCCGACCATCACGAGGACCTGGGGTGCAGCATCCAGGGGCCCACCGCTCGCCCCGTGCGCCGCGCGCAGGTGCCGCTGAAGCGCCACATCGCCGCGCTGGGCCGCGAGGGGGCACTGCGCGAAGCGGACGCGCTCATCCGCTGGCTGGAGGACACGCCCCGCTATGCCGCGCTCTGCCAGGGCACGAAGCGGCGCATGGGCCGGCGCGTGCTGCGCGAGGACGTCCTCTTCCCGGATCCGCTGCGCCACCGCCCGCGCGTGCTGCACCTGCGCCAGGACTCGCTGGGGCTGGACGTGCCGGTGCGCGCGAAGGACTGGCCCGTGGTGGCGGACCTGTTCGCGTCGCTCGCCCGCGGCGCGACCCGTGAAGAGCTGCGCGCGCTGGCCACCGTGCCCATCGTGGGCGAGCTGCTCGGCGACCTGTCGCAGGCCGGCTGGCTCGTGCGCCATGACGGGCCGGTGGACGTGCCGGGGCCGGGGGCCCTCTTCGTGGGGCACAACACGGTGCTGGTGTCGGGCAGGGAAGGGCGCGTGCTGGTGGACCCGTACTTCCGCCCCACGGGCGAGGCGGACCTGCCCGGCTACGGCGCGTTGCAGGCGTCGGACCTGGGCCGGGTGGACGCGGTGGTCATCACCCATTCACACGGGGACCACTTCCACCTGGGCTCGCTGCTGCCCCTGCCTCGGGACACGCGCATCTTCGTACCGGCGGTGGCGCGCGAAAGCCTCTTCTCCACGGACTGCGCGCTGCGGCTGAAGCAGCTGGGCTTCACGCATGTGGAGCCCCTTCGCTGGGGCGAGACGCGGCAGGTGGGCGACGTGACGGTGCACGCACTGCCCTTCCACGGCGAGCAGCCCACCGACGGCGAGGGGCCCCACCCGGACCTCTACAACGAGGGCAACACGTGGCTCGTGCGCTCGAAGGACTTCTCCGCCGCCTTCTTCGCGGACGCGGGGCATGACGTGCGCGGGGACATGGACGCGGTGTGCCGCCGCGTGCGCAAGCAGCAGGGGCCGGTGGACGTGCTCTTCTGCGGCGTGCGCGGCTTCCGGCTGCCGCCCATCTTCTTCGGCTTCACCACGCTGGATGCGTTCCTCGTCAACGTGCCGCGCGACGCGCTCACCACGCCGCAGCGCCTGATGGCGGGACCAGAGGAGGCGCTGCGCTACGGCGCGCTCCTGGGCGCGCGCTATGTGGTGCCCTGCGCGGACGGCGGCGCCCCCTGGTACTGGCGCGAGGGCATGGGCCCTCGCTACGCCGGCTATCCGGGCGAGCCCGTCGAGGGCGCGAGCAACATGGACGAGAACCCGGACGCGGATCCGTATCCGGAGCGGCTGGCCCAGGTGCGGAAGGAGCAGGGCGAGGGGCCGCAAGCGCTCCTCCTGCGGCCCGGCGAGGCCCTGCGCTGGCGAGGCGCGCGGAAGCCAGAGGTGCTGCGCACGCCGGGCTTCGAGTGGCCGTTCGGGGAATGGCGCGAGGCCGCGCCTCAGCCTCGCAGCACGTCGCGGACACGCCAGAGGGAGACGAGGTAGAGCACGCCCAGGGCCGCGAGGCAGACGATGCCCAGCGTGACGTACCCGCGGATGACGTTGCCGACGGTCCAGCCGTAGGTCTCCACCAGGGCGCTGGGGTCGCTCAGGCCCACGCCCTCGATGCGGCCGAAGGGGATGCGGTCCACGTTCGTGCGCGCCGCCCACCACTGCTCGAAGCCGTCCATGAACGCCGCCGCGCCCATGACGAGGAACCCCCAACGCAGCTGATGCCGGTGGAGATAGTGGCCCGGCGGCACGTAGAACGTGGCCATCAGCAGCGCCCCCAGCACCATCAGGCCCGCGTCGCCGCCGAAGAAGAAGAGGGCCTGGGCCTGGGTCTGGGTGAGCACGAACCTGCCCGTCCAATGCACCGCGAGGAGCCCCGCGCCCACACCCAGCCACGTCCACCGGCGGCGCTTCCAGCCCTGCCACACGAGCGCGCCCAACAGCCCCGACAGCACGAGCGTCATGAACGTCGAGCGCTCGTCCGACACGTGCGTCACCCACAGCGTGGGCGTGGCGCTGAAGCCGCAGAACCACGCGGTGACGGCGTGTCCCAACTCGTGCACCGGCATCGTGAAGAAGATGCGCAGGAGCCCGTGGAAGCCCGGCGAACGGATCGCGAGCCACGCGATGCCGAGCGCGACGGGCAGCACCGCCAGCCGCAGCCGTGCCTCCAGGCGGCCCTCGTCGCCGGTGTGCTCACCGTGGAAGGTGATGCCTTCCATGGCCGGGTCCGGAGAGGGCTGGGCCGCGACCAGAGGCGAGACGAACGTGGGGACGGTGTGGGCTTCCAGCGCCTCGCGCAGGGCGGCCCGCTGGTCCTCGGTCGCGCGCTGGGCTGCTTCCCGAGCCTCGCGGTCGCGCGCTTCGGCCTGCTGGGTGGCGGCGCGCACTTCCGCGCGCAGGTAGATGACGCCGCACGCCGGGCACTCGGGCCCCGCCACGCGGGGGGCGCCACAGCGGGGGCAGGTCGCGGACGGAGGGCTCACAGGCCCCGCACTCTAGGTGCGCCGCGGGCGGGACGAAAACCGCACCGCCGGGAACCCACGAGGCTCCCGGCGGCGGAACGCGGAACTAGAAGCCGTAGTAGCTGCTGTAGTCCGTGCCGAACAGGTCGATGACCGTGACGCCCCACGAGTGCACGATGACGACGATGATCGTCTTGCGGAAGCGCGTGAGGTTCCAGTCGTTGATGGTGTGCTGCTGGATGCCCACGCTCATCGGCGAGCCGTAGCGCGCGGACTTCACCGCCGAGGGGAAGGTCTCGATGACCGTCGCGCGCTGCGCGACCTCCTTGCCGTCCTTGTCGATGAGGCTGGCGATGGCCTTGTACTTGCCCACCTTGATGTCTTCCGCGTTGGCCCGGATGCTCACGCGGTAGTTGCCCGCGGGGATGCCCGCCTCCTCGGAGTCGATGTAGACGAAGGCCGCGTCCACGCCCTTCGCGTACTCCGTGGCGGGGACCTTGTCGAAGCCCGCGATGCTCGTCGCCACGACGGTGGCCTGCTCCGACGTGTGGGTGCCGATCTCCGCCTCGTCGATCGCCAGGCCCTGCTCCTTCGCGCTACGCGACAGCTCGCTCTTGAGCTCGGTGCAGGCGGCCGCGGCGGCCGACGCGTACTTGGACTCGCCCGCGAAGGCGGAGCCGGAGAGGAGGAGGGCGGCAACGAGGGAGGAGCGCATGAAGCTGGAAGTGATCATGGGGGACGGGGAACCAATCTCCAGGAGGGGACTGCGGTCGCGGATGCCACGGGACCTCGGCACCGGCGGCTCCCCTGTGCAGCGGTGATGCCAATCCCTCACTCGGCCGCGCATCCCCCGGCTCCAGAGGGAAGGCCTCCGGAGGTACCAAGGCTTGTGACAGAGGTTGTGACATGCCGTGTTACGGCGAGCGCCCGGCAATGACTGCCCGCGCTACAACCGGAGGGGAACCCTTGACGTCCCCGGCCCGGAGCGCCCATGTCGTGCCCATGGCTCAGGAGCTGGACACCCGCACCCGGGGGAGGACCACGCGTGGGCGTCTGCGCGCGCTGGACGCGTACCTCCGCCAGTTCGAGGCCCCGTCGCTCACGCGTGACGACGGTCCCTGGGCCCGCGCCGTCTTCGTGGACGTGGGCTTCGGTGAACACCCGTGGACCACGCTGGAGAGCGCCACCGCCTTCCGCGCGCTGAACCCGGAGCTGGCCGTGGTGGGCGTGGAGCTGGACCCCGAGCGCGCCACGGCCGCCGCGAGAGACCACGCGGATGCGCGCACCCACTTCCGCGAGGGCGGCTTCGCGCTCCCGCTGACACCGGACGAACCGGCCCGCCTGGTGCGCGCCATGAACCTCCTGCGCCAGGGCCCGCCGGAGCGTATCCCGGAGGCCCACCGCGCGATGTCGCGGCACCTGCTGCCCGGCGGGCTGCTCGTGGAGGGCTCTTCCGACACGGACGGCGCGGTGCTGGTGGCCCACCTGCTGCGGCGGACGCCGGACGCGGAAGCCCCCACGCGTGAAGGACTCCTCTTCCACACCGACTTCTCCCGGGGCTTCGCGCCGCTGCTCCTGCGCGACTGGCTGCCCCGCGACCTGCGCCGCCGCGTCCGCCCTGGCGACCCCATGCACGCCTTCTTCCAGGCGTGGGAGGCGGCATGGAAGGCCGCGCGCGCGGAAGGCCACACCGCGCCCGCGGACGCCTTCGCCGAGTCCGCCGTGCGCCTCGCGAGCATGACCCCTGGGGTCGCCACCGACGCGTGGCTCCTGACCCGGGGTTGTCTGCGCTGGAGCCCGCCCGGCGGCACTCCGGCGTGAGCCCGGTCACTCCTTGGGGGTGCAATCATGCGGGGGCCGGTCCCAAGTACCGCCGGAAAAGGTATTCTGTCGGGAATTGAGCTTCCGGCGGCCCCCCGACTCGCCAGAGGCAGACGGCTCGACATGAACAGGCACCTTCTGACGCTTCTCGCCGCGGGGCTGATGGCAAGCACCTCGTCCGCCGCCGGCCCGTCGACCTCCGAGCTCGGGCGGGGGCGTCACGCGCAGCGTCCCCACCGCCAATCCCGCCGTTCCTCCGCGCGCCCGCGCCGCGAGGGCGACCCCGTGAAACTGGAGCATGAGATGGAAGAGGCCGCCTACTCCGATGAGGCCCCCGCGGCCGCCATCGCGACCCGGCCCCCCGCGTTGCTGTTCTCCGCCAACTTCTACGGCACCCTGGCCGCCGCCCGTTGTCTGGGCCGCCACGGCGTGGACGTGACGGTGGCGGACACCGGCCGGTTGGGGCCGGCCAGCTACTCGCGCTTCGTCAGCCGCCGCGTGCAGTGCCCGCCGGAGTCCCAGCCGGAGGCCTTCCTCCAGTGGCTGGTGGACTTCGGCCTGCGCGAGCCCGTCAAGCACGTGCTCTACCCGACGAGCGACGAGCTGGCGTGGCTCATCTCCGCGCACCGCTCCAAGCTGGAGGACCTCTTCCACCTCTACGACCCGGGCGTGGACGCGGTGTACGGGCTGCTCAACAAGCGCCGCCTCTACGAAGTGGGCACGGAGGTGGGCCTGCACCTGCCGCGCACCTGGTTCCCCCAGTCGGAAGCGGACCTGGAGCAGGTGCGCCGCGAGGCGAGCTTCCCGGTGCTGCTCAAGCCCACCACGCAGATCCTCCACGCCACGCACCGCAAGGGCCAGCCGGTGGCCTCTCCGGACGACCTGGCGCGCGAGTACCGCGAGTTCGCGCGGGACACCTACGCGCCCATGCTCGTGAAGTTCGACCCGGCCGTGGTGAACCCCATGGTGCAGGAGTTCCACCCGGAGGCCGCCGAGGGCATCTACAGCCTCTCCGGCTTCGTGGATGAGTCCGGCGAGCTCTTCGAGGCCCGCGCCGCGATGAAGGTCCTCCAGCGCCCGCGCCGCCTGGGCGTGGGCGTCTGCTTCGAGTCCTCGCCGCTGCGCCCGGACCTGGTCGCGGGCCTCACCCGGCTGTGCAAGAAGCTGGGCTACCACGGCGTCTTCGAGGTGGAGTTCATCCAGACGAAGGACTCGTACCTCCTCATCGACTTCAACCCGCGCTTCTACGGGCAGATGGGCTTCGACATCGCGCGGGGGCTACCCCTGCCGCTGCTCGCGTACCACGCGGCCACCGGAGACCGGGACGCGCTCAAGCGCGCGGTGGAGGACGCGCGCGACGCCAGCGCCGCGCACGAGGACGCGGTGTTCTGCAACCGCATCGCGCTGGAGATGCTGCTCAACCTCCAGCGGCTGTCCGGCGCGCTGCCGGCCGACGAGGCCCGGCAGTGGCGGCAGTGGTTCAACACCCACAAGGCGACGGCGGTGGATCCGCTCATCGACCGGGACGACATGATGCCCGCGGCGGTGGAGCTGGCCACCATCTCCTATGGGGCCGCGCGCCACCCCCGCGCCTTCCTGCGAATGATGGTCTTCAACCGCTGAAAGGGCCGTCAGCCCGCGGCGCGAGGGGCCGCGGGGACCGGATCATCGAAGGTGATCAGGTCCTCGTGCGTCTCCGCCCGGCGCAGCCTGCGCACCTTCCCGTCCTCCACGGCCACGATGCCCGGCTGCGGGAAGGAGAAGGACGTGCCGAAGGGCACGAAGTACGCGCCCGCGTCCATGATGGCCAGCGTGTCGCCCACCTTCAGCTCCGGCAGCCGCACCGCGTGGTACAGCGTGTCCGCCGGGGTGCAGACGGGGCCCACCACCGTGTACGCCCGGTGCGCGGGCGCGGCCGGCTGCTCGACGTGGAAGAGCTGGTGGTACTCGTTGCGCACGCATTCGGCGTGGTTGATGCCCATGTCGAGCGCCGCCCACGTCCGCTCGCCGCCGTCCTTGAGCGCGTGCACGCGGCCCAGGAGCAGCTGCGTGTTGCCCGTCATCGCGCGGCCCGGCTCCAGGAAGATGCGCGGGCGCTTGCGGCCCTGCTTCGCGTAGTGCGCCTCCACCTGGGACACCACCTTCGCCACGTACTGCTCGATGGAGAGCGCCGCCGCGAAGTCCGGCGCGGGCAGGTCGCGCTGGAAGGTGAGGTTGAGCCGCCAGTCCCGCTGCTCGATGTGCTCCACCGTCGGCGTGCAGAGGCTGCCGCCCAGGTCCAGCACCTCCAGTTCCAATCCCAGCTCGCGGTGCAGCTCGTCCGCGAAGTCCAGCACCGCGCCGACGAAGCCCTCCAGCTCCGCTTCCGTGCGGATGAGCTCGCCCCGGTGCGCGTGCAGGCCCACCACGTCCAGGTTGCCGTAGGACATCGCCTGCCGGTACGCCGCCAGCGCCTGGCCTCCCACGATGGGCGTGCCGAACTGCGAGTTCCAGCCCGACATCGTCGTCACCCGCACGGCCACGCGCGGGCGCTTGCCCAGTTCCGCCGCGTGGCGTGAGAAGACGTCCATCTCCTCGCGGTGGTTCGCGGCCAGGAGGCCGAGGCCCCGGGAGATGGACTCGCGGATGGACGCCTCCGACTTCACCGGGCCGTTGTAGACGATGCGCTCCGGCGCCACGCCCAGCTTGAGCGCGAGCCACAGCTCATAGGCGGAAATCACTTCCGCGCCCACGCCGCGCGCGTGCAGCGCGGACAGCACGCCCGGCACGGGGTTGGTCTTGTACGAGTAGTACACCTCGCAGCCGGCCGCCGCGCCCGGGGGCACCGCCTGGAACGCGTCCGCGTTGCGGTGCAGCGCCGCCATGTGCACCACGTGCAGTGGCGAGCCGTACTCAGTGGCCAGCTGGGACAGCGACACGCCCTCCAGGAAGAGGCCCTGGCCGGCGCGCGACTCCAGGCCCCACGTCTCCGGGGGGAGGAAGGCGCGGGCGGGGGCCATCGCGCGCTGCACGACGGGCCCCAGGGTCTGCTTCAACTGGCGCTTTGCGGTTCCAACGAGACGACGACGCAGGCTCACGGTGTGGGGCCCTTTCAGGAAACGCCAGGCAGCTTGAGGGGGAGGAAGCGCGTGAGGCCGAAGCGGTCCTTCAGCGCGCGCGTGGCCAGCTGCAGCAACCGGTACTCCAACTCGCCGTGCTCGCGCCGGTACTTATTGTGGATGATGGCGTTGGACTCCGCCACGGACTTCTCCACCTTCGCGCCCGTCTTGCCCAGGTCGTTCATCAGCGACGGCTTGCCCACCCGGTAGTTGAGGATGGGCCGGTTCACGTAGACGTGGCCGTAGCGGCGGATGCCGCGCATGTAGAAGTCCACGTCCTCGTAGACGGGGATGTTCGGATCGAACCCGCCCAGGGGCTGGAAGTACTCGCGGCGCACCATGCACGCGGAGTTCACGTACAGCGTGCCCAGGAACAGGATGTGCGCCACCGTCCACGCGCTGTTGGGCGTGGTGGCCCCCACCTGCGCCACGCGCTCGAAGTAGGTGCTCTTGTCCTCCAGCCACTCGGGGTCCTCGCTGAAGGGCACCACCCAGCCCACCGCCACGCCCGCGTCCGGCCGCGCGTCCAGCGCCGACACCATCGACTTGAGCGCCCCTTCGGCGAGCATGTCGTCATCGTCCAGGAAGTGCAGGTAGCGGCCCTTCGCCAGCGTGGCGCCGTGGTTGCGCACCAGCGCGGGGCGCCCCTTGGATGGCACCTCCTGCTTGAAGTAGCGCACGCGGGCATCGCCAATGCCCTGCACCGCGTCCCGGGCCGTGCCCTCCGCGGAGTCATCCAGGACGATGACCTCCACCTGGACGCCTTCTTGACGCAGCGCGGAGTGGATGGCCTCCACCACGTCCTTCTCGCGCTTGTACGTGGGCATCACCACCGAGACGTCGACTGATGACATAGGCCCCGGTTTATACCGGGGGCGCCCCACGACTGAGAAGCGAACCGGGCCCCTCCGCACGTGGGGCATTCCGCCACCCGGGGGCATTGCGCCCCGGCCCCTGTGTCCGGTGTTACCCGCCCGCTGTCCGGGGAAGCGAACGTGGGAGGCGGTCTCGCGTTTTCTCGGAAGTTTCTACGGCCCCGTCAGGGGGGCGGACCGGACAAAATGACAGTCGGATCGCGACAGGGTTGCCACACCGTGGCTCGCTGGCCACGGGTTTTTCAGTAGCTGGCGACGGCGAAATCGAACGCGTCCAGGTCGTCCACGACGTCGGCTCCGGCGGCGGAGTGGAAGGCGTCGTCCTCCTCGAAGAAGGCGTCGCCCGAGAGGGGGCCGTCGGCCTCCTCGGGTTCCAGCGGCAGCCATCCGGGATGCAGTTCCTCGCGGGCCATGTGCGTTCGTCCTCTTCCGCAAGCGGTACGGCGTAAGCCGGTGACTTGCAGTCGGTGTGCCACTTCTGGATACGAAACGGCCTTCATAAACGGGTCGTTTCCGACGAAAGGTGGGTCGCCGGACGGGCAGGCATGGCTTGACGCCGGAGCCTGGGGCCGACAGGAAGGGAACACCGATGGCCGTCCTGCTGGCACATGAAATCGAGAATCCGCGCCCGTGCAGCTACCTGCCGGAGCGGGAGGCGTCCCTGGAGACGCTGCTGATGCGCAACGTGACGGCGCAGGAGTACGAGCACCTGCTGGTGCGCGGGTGGCGCCGCTTCGGTCCTCAGTACTTCCGGCCCGCCTGCGCGTCGTGCCACGAGTGCGTGTCCCTGCGCGTGCCGGTGGAGGGCTTCACGCCCAACCGCAGCCAGCGCCGGGCCCGCGCCGCGTGCGCGCACCTGCGCGTGGAGGTGGGCCCGCCGCGCGTGGACGAGGAGCGCCTGGCGCTGTACCGCGCGTGGCACGCGGACCGTGAGTCGTCCCGCGACTGGGAGTCGTCCGAGCTGGGGGCGCGCGAGTACTCATTCCAGTTCGCCTTCCCGCACCCGTCCGCGCGCGAGGTGGCCTGGTACGACGACAGCGACCCCGCGGGCCCGAAGCTGGTGGGCCTGGGCCTGTGCGACGAGACACCGCACGCGTGGAGCGCGGTGTACTTCTTCTACGACCCGGCCTACGCGCGGCTGTCCCTGGGCAAGGCGAGCGTGCTGTTCCAGGTGGAGCTGGCGCGCGAGCGGGGCATCCCCTACGTGTACCTGGGCTACCGCGTGCTGGCGTGCGATTCGCTGCGCTACAAGGCCGGCTTCCGCCCGCATGAGCTGCTGGAGGGCCGCCCCGCGCTGGACGCGCCCCCCGAGTGGCGTGTCGCGGCTGACGCGCAAGAGACCGCGGCGGACGCGCCCGCGCCGGAGCTGGTGGGCCCGGAAGCGGTGCTCAGGAACCGCTGAGCAGCGCCGCGTCGAAGAAGCCGCGCAGGCGGTTCGCGTACTCCTCCGGTGCCTTCTTCGCGTACTCGCCATGGTGCGCGCCGGGCACCACCCAGTAGGACTTGGGTTCGCACGCGGCCTGGAAGAGCGCGTCCTGGAGGAACGCGGGCGCGTACTCGTCGACGTCGCCGTTGATCAACAGCAGCGGCCTGCCCTTCAAGTCACACAGGCGCTTCATGGGGTCCACCGCGTCCACGTCCACGCCGGACAGGCGCAGGGTCCAGAGCACCGGCTGCACGCTCAGCGGCCCCCACTTGCCGTAGCTGTAGCGCGTGTCCGCCTCCAGCGACGGGTAGGCGCCCGCGGCGGCCACCGCCTTGAGGCGCTCGTCATCGAGGGCCTCAAGCATCGCGGTGGTGCCGCCCATGGAGAAGCCCAGCACGCCCAGGCGGGATGGATCCACGTCGTCGCGGTGCGAGACGAAGTCCACCGCCGCGCGCAGATCCTCGCGCTCGCGGTCGCCCCAGGTCACCAGGTCGCCCTCGCTCTCGCCGTGGCCGCGCGAGTCGAAGAGCAGCACGCCGTAGCCCGCGCGTGAGAGCACCTCCGCCTCGAAGAGCATCTGCGTGCGGTTCTCCGCGAAGCCGTGCATCACCACCACCGCCGCGCGGTTGCGCGACGGCACGTACCAGCCCCGCAGCGTCAGGCCGTCCCGCGTGTGCAACACCACGTCCGTGCGCTCCTCGAGCGCGCCCTCCGCCACCGGCTTCAACGGTTGGCGCGCGGGGTGCAATACCTCGTGTGCGGTGCGGACGTTGCGGTACGCGATGACGGCCGCCACCGCGAGCACGCCCACGAGGGCGAGCGCGATGAAACGGGCGGGATGGAGGCGGATGGGTCTTTTCACGAGGATGAATTGTGAGCCTATACCCGGAATCCCGTTCCTGGCAGGCCCCCGGGCTCGTTGAGTCCCCAAGCGGTGAACCCCGTCCCCTGACGCGTCCGGCGCCTCTTGACGCGTCAGTGCGGGAACCCGCCCGGCAGGGCGCCATGCGGGTGTTTCAACGATTTATCAGGGGGCCACTGGAGGCCGCTGTCTCGAAATGGCGTGGGAGGATCCACCGGAAAGACGGTGTGCAATTGTCTCCTGGGTGGCGGCGCC
This sequence comes from Corallococcus sp. AB032C, assembly GCF_003668935.1. Taxonomy (NCBI): domain Bacteria; kingdom Pseudomonadati; phylum Myxococcota; class Myxococcia; order Myxococcales; family Myxococcaceae; genus Corallococcus; species Corallococcus sp. AB032C. Next base: position 16,600 of record NZ_RAWP01000049.1, read on the forward strand.
GGGTGACCTTCGCTACCTATCGCAAGGTGCGTGGGCTAATGATCAACGACCCACTCCCGAGGTGGGCTCGCCGGACACCCGTACCCCATACGGGAGGTCAGAAAATCGTTTCTTACCGGGAATCCCAGACATTGGAACTGCAGGCGCGGCAAGAGATGGCGGTCCCGGCCCCTGGGCGGCGGCGCGTCTTGTTCACGCTCGTCTTCATGGGGACGGGGGGCATCGAGCGCTCCGTGTGCAACGTGTTGGCGGGTCTGGACCGGGAGCGATTCGATCCCTCGCTGTTCTTCCACCATGGGCCGCCGCCGCCGGACACGCGTGGACGCATCCCCGCGGACGTGCCCATCTCCTGGGGCGTGGGCGTGGAGCGCTACCGGCGCTGGGAGCTGCCGCGGATGCTCTGGCGGCTTTTCCAGGAAGCGCGCAAGGCGGACATCATCGTCTCCGGGCAGGAGGGCAGGGCGGCCCTGCTGGCGCGGATGGCGGGAGCCCTGCTGGGCAAGCCGGTGTTGGGGATGGTGCACTTCGACTGGGGCGCCTTCCACCGCGAGCAGCCGAAGCGTCAGCTCTGGGGGTTGAAGGTGCTCTACCCGGGCATGGACCGCATCGTGGCGTGTGGCTACGACTCCGCGAAGGCGTTCGCGGAGCTGGTGAACGTGGACCGCGAGCGGATGGAGGTCATCCCCAACTTCGTCGACGCGGCCCGCATCCGTGCCGCGGCGGACGCTCCCCTGCCCGCGTGGGCGGTGCCGGTGTTCAAGAAGCCGGTGGTCATCGCGGTGGGAAGGCTGGAGCCGCAGAAGTCCTTCGACATGCTCATCCGCGCGCACGCCCGGATGAAGGCGGCCGGGACGGACACGAACCTGCTCGTCCTGGGAGTGGGCTCGCTGGAGGCGGAGCTCAAGGCGCTGGTCGCGGAACTGGGCGTGGGGGACTCCGTGTTCATGCCGGGCTACGCGGACAACCCGCACGCGCTGATGCGGCGGGCCACGGCGTTCGCCCTGTCCTCGCGCTTCGAGGGCCTGCCCATGGTGCTGCTGGAGGCGCTCGCGCTGGGCTGCCCCATCGTCAGCACGGATTGCCCCTCGGGCCCCTCGGAGGCCCTGGACGGGGGGCGGGCGGGGGTGCTGGTGCCCATGGGGGACGACGCGGCCATGGCCCATGCCCTGGGGCGGGTGGTGTCGGACGCGAAGTGGCGGGACGGGCTGCGCCAGCGGGCCCTGGACCGGGCGGACGAGTTGTCCGCTGAACGGGCGCTCAAGGCCTGGGAGTCGCTGCTGGCGGAGGTCTGACGCGGGGGGGCAGGAAAACCTTGCTCCCCTGGTTCTGCTTCCCAGAGGATTCGCCCCATCATGACGACGACGAACGAGACGCAGGGCCTCAACTTCCTCCAGGAAGTCGTTGAGGAGGACCGGCGGACGGGAAAGCACGGCGGACGCGTGCACACCCGCTTCCCTCCCGAGCCCAACGGCTACCTCCACATCGGCCACGCCAAAGCCATCGTGCTGAACTTCGGGCTGGCGCAGCAGTATGGCGGCAAGTGCAACCTGCGCCTCGACGACACCAACCCGCTCACCGAGGACACGGACTACGTGGAGTCCATCCAGCGCGACGTGCGCTGGCTCGGGTTCGACTGGGACGACCGGCGCTTCTTCGCGTCCGACTACTTCGACCGGCTCTACGCCTTCGCGGAGCAGCTGATTTCGCAGGGCCAGGCCTACGTGTGCAGCCTGTCGCCGGAGGAGATCTCCCAGTACCGCGGCAACTTCACCACGCCGGGCAAGGACAGCCCGTACCGCACGCGCACGGTGGAGGAGAACCTGGACCTGTTCCGCCGGATGAAGGCGGGCGAGTTCCCGGACGGCAAGCACACGCTGCGCGCGAAAATCGACATGACGTCGTCGAACCCCGTGCTGCGCGACCCGCCCATCTACCGCATCCGGCACGCGCACCACCACCGCACGGGCGACACGTGGTGCATCTACCCGCTCTACGACTTCGCGCACTGTCTGTCGGACGCCATCGAGGGCATCACGCACTCCGTCTGTACGCTGGAGTTCGAGAACCGCCGCGTGCTGTACGACTGGATCGTCGACGCGCTGATCAAAGGCGACCGGCCCAACCAGTACGAGTTCGCGCGGCTGAACCTCACCTACGCGGTGATGAGCAAGCGCAAGCTGCTCCAGATGGTGCAGGAGAAGCGCGTCTCCGGCTGGGATGATCCGCGCATGCTGACCATCAGCGGCCTGCGTCGCCGGGGCTACACGCCCGCGTCGCTGCGCGACTTCGCGAAGCGCATTGGCGTGAGCAAGTCCGACAGCCTCATCGACATGGGCGTGCTGGAGCTGTCCATCCGGGACGACCTCAACGAGACGGCGCCGCGCGCCATGGCCGTCCTGCGTCCGCTCAAGGTGGTGCTGGAGAACTACCCGGAGGGCCAGACGGAGGAGCTGGAGACGGCGAATCACCCGAAGCGCGAGGACATGGGCACGCGCAAGGTGCCGTTCATGCGCGAGCTCTACATCGAGGCGGACGACTTCCAGGAGGTGCCGGAGAAGGGCTTCTTCCGCCTGGCGCCGGGCAAGGAGGTGCGCCTGCGCTCCGCGTACTTCATCAAGTGCGAGAAGGTCATCAAGGACGCGGCGGGCAACATCACGGAGCTGCGCTGCACGTATGACCCGGCCACGCGCGGTGGCGACTCGCCGGACGGCCGCAAGGTGAAGGGCACGCTGCACTGGGTGCCGGGCAACGCGCCCGTGGCGCAGGTGCGGCTGTTCGACCGGCTCTTCTCGGTGGAGGCGCCGGACAAGGACGAGACGAAGGACTTCAAGGAGTTCCTCAACCCGAACAGCCTGGAGACCCTCACCGGCGCGCGCGTGGAGCCGATGCTCGCGGACGCGAAGCCGGGCGACCGCTTCCAGTTCGAGCGCCTGGGCTACTTCTGCGCGGACGCGGTGGACTCCAAGCCGGGCGCGCCGGTGTTCAACCGCACGGTGACGCTCAAGGACTCGTGGGTGAAGGAGCAGAAGAAGTAGGGCGCTCCTTCCCGCGCCGCTGAATCAACACGGAGCCCCGGGTGGAAGCACCCGGGGCTTCGTCGTTTCTCATGGGGACGGCGTCTCGCGGGTCATCTCCACCATGGTGGGACGCCAGCCCAGCCGCGCGAACAGGCGTTGCGCGGCTTCGTTCTTCGCGGCGGTGTGGAGCACCACGCGCGGCGCGCCCATCTCCGTGAGCCGCTGCACCATGGCCTCCGCGAGCAGCCGGCCGGTGCCGGTGCCGCGCGCCTTCGCCTCCACCCAGAGGTCGTGCAGGGCGCCGCACTTGTCGAGGAGCATGTTCCAGTCCACGCCCTCCAGCCGGCCGTAGCAGTAGCCGACCACTTCGCCGTCCAGCTCGGCCACGAGCACCACGGCCTCCTGCGGACGGCGCGCCTCCTTGCCCAGCCACCAGCGGTAGCCGGACTCCACGTCGTCCGGGACCATGAAGCGCTGCGGGTCGAAGCCGTGGTGCTGGCGCGCGAGCGCCGCGCCCATGCGACCCAGCGCGGGCGCGTCCGGGTCCTTCGCGGGGCGGATGGTGACGGGCATGCGTTCTCCAGGAAGCGGGTGTCCGCTCCAGGTTGCGCATCGTGGGCCGCGTCTGTCGAAGCCTTCTGGCGGAAAGTGCTCAGCTGGCCACGCGGAAGGGGGCCCGGCGTCGCCTAACGGGCCTTCGCGCGCATCTGGGGGACGACGCGCTTGCCCTCGCGCAGGGTGGAGCGGGCCATCTCCACCAGGCCCCAGCCGGCCACGAGGGCGAACACCGCGCCTCCCAGCGTCAGCAGGTAGTTCACGAGGCCCGTGTCTCCGCACTGGAGGCACGCCACGGACGGGTCCGCCGGCTCGTAGTGCAGCGTCACCGGGGCGCCGGCCGCGTAGTGGCGCGACACCGCCTGCGCATCCGCGAGCCCGCCCGCGCCGTGGCCGTCGAAGGCCACCGTGTCGGAGGTGTACAGGACGCCGTTCACCTCGTAGCGGTAGCTCACCTCCGGGCGGAAGCTCACCGCGCGCTTGCTGCGCAGCGTCTCCACGCGGGAGCTCACCACGGTGCCCTGCACGGTGGGCCAGTCCTTGCTCACCTTCGAGCGGTACACCATCCGGCCGCCCGCGAACGCCAGCGCCACGCCGATGCCCAGCAGGGCCAGCCCCATCAGCCACTTCATCATCGTCCGAGTCCTTGCTTGCCTCCCGCCGCGCTGCCCGGGGCGAGGAAGGCGAATCCGCCTCGGAAGTGCAGTCCCCGGGCCAGGGCCGCTACCCCTGAGGGAGGGAGCCGCGAGGCGGGGCAGATTTCCCCACGGGGGCAATTCGCCCCGGTAGACTCACGGGCCTCCATGTCCGCACTCGCTCAAGAGCTTGAAGTGGCCCGGCGCATCGCCCGCCAGGCTGGTGACATCCTCCTGCAGGTCTACGCCACGGACTTCTCCGTCACGGACAAGGCCGGCGGCGCCGGGCCCGTCACGGTGGCGGACGAGCGCGCCAACGCCTTCATCGTGGGCGAGCTGCGCAAGGCCTTCCCGAGCGACGGCGTGGTGGCGGAGGAGAAGGAGGATGTCTCCGACGCCAGGCGCTTCAGCCGCTGCTGGTTCGTGGATCCGCTCGACGGCACGCAGGAGTTCGTGAACCGCAACGGCGAGTTCGCCATCCACATCGGCCTCGCCGTGGAGGGCCGGGCGGCGCTGGGCGTCGTCTACCGCGCGGTGGGGGACGTCCTCTACTCCGGCGTCGTGGGCGAGCAGGGCTACGTGGAGGACCCGCAGGGCCGCCGCGCGCTGCGCGTGTCGGACGTGGCGGACCCGGCGCAGCTGCGGCTCGTGGTGTCGCGCTCGCACCGCTCGAAGACGACGGACGCGGTGGTGCAGCGGCTGGGCATCACGAAGGAGCGGGAGTCCGGTTCGGTGGGGCTCAAGTGCGGCCTGCTGGCGGAGGCCCACTGCGACCTCTACGTGCACGTGAGCGACAAGAGCTACCGCTGGGACAACTGCGCGCCGGAGGCCGTCATCCGCTCCGCGGGCGGCGTGCTCACGGACCTGGCGGGCGACGCGTACCTGTACGACGGCTCCGAGCTCCAGAACCGCCGGGGCCTGCTCGCGTGCAACGCCGCCGCCTTCGACAAGGTGCTGCCCGTGGCTGCACAGGTGGCCCGCGAGGCCGGCCTGCTGAAGTAGTCAGCGCGTCTCGACCGCGCGGCGCAGCTCGCCGTATAGCCGCGCGAGGTCCGGGAGCTGGTAGCTGGCGTTGAGCCCGCTGGGATTGGGCAGCACCCACAGCCGCGTGTCGCCCAGCGTCTCCTCCTGCGGTCCGAACCTCGCCTTCGGCCGCGAGAAGGCGGTGCGGTACGCGCCGAGCCCCAGCACCGCGAGGTACTTCGGACGGTAGCGCTTCACCTTGCGCGCCAGTGACTTCGCGCCTTCCGCGTAGTCCTCCGCGCCCAGCTGGTCCGCGCTCGCCGTGGCCCGGTCCACCACGTTGGTGATGCCCAGGCCCAGCGCCAGCAGCTCCTCCTGTTCCGCCGGCTTCAGGAGGCGCGGGGTGAAGCCCGCCGCGTGCAGTGAAGGCCAGAAGCGGTTGCCCGGCCGCGCGAAGTGCACGCCCACCACCGCCGAATAGAGGCTGGGGTTGATGCCGCAGAAGAGCACGCGCAGGTCCGGAGCCAGCAGGTCCGGCATGGTGCGGCCGGTGGCGGCGAACAGCTCGTCCTTCGTGGGGCGGTGGAGCTTCATGGAGTGGGCAACCCAGGCCGGAACCTAGCGGGTCGGGTGCCGCCTCGCACGTCCATGCGCCTGGGCGTGTGCCGGGCAGGGAAGGGGACGAATGCCATTCCTGGCGACAACGCCCGGTCCTCGGGGGCAGAGTGACGCTTCGTGTCCGCATCGACATCGTCCGAGCCCTCGCGGCTGACGCACAGGCACTGGCTCGCGCTCGCGGTGGCCGTATTGCCGTTGGCGCTCTACGCGTTCTCCCCTCGCGAGGGTGACCTGCCGCTGTACTTCCGGACGGCCCGCGCGTTCCTGGATGGCGCGGTCCCCAACCGCGACTTCCGCTTCGAATACCCGCCCTACGCGCTCCTGTGGTTCGTGCCCGCGACGTGGGCGGGCGGCGACCTGCGCGGCTTCATCCTCGCGTTCGGCCTCCAGCTCACGCTCATCGACGCCTTCATCAAGTGGCTGCTGCTGTCCGAGGGGGTTCGCCGGTGGGGCACGGCCCGGCGCGCGTGGGTGCCGTTCGCGGCGTACTCCGTCGTCAGCTGGCTCCAGAGCGTCCACTACCTCAAGCGCTACGACCTCATCCCCGCCGCGCTCGCGCTGGCCGCGTTGGTGGTCCTGATGCGCAGGCGCGAAGGCTGGGCGGGCGCGTTGCTCGCGGTGGGCACCGTCACCAAGCTGTACCCGGCCGTGCTCGTGCCGCTGGCCCTTGTCGTGTGCAGGCGTCGGGGCGCGAAGCCGACGCGGGCCCTGCTCACCGGCCTCATCGCGGGCGTGTTGCCGCTGGTGCCCCTGAGCTTCGTGTGGCCGTGGTGGCGGTTCGCGGCCTTCCACGTCGAGCGGGGGCTCCAGGTGGAGGCCTTCAGCGCGGGCCTGCTCTGGGCCGCGCACCTGATGGGCTTCGCCCACGTCCAGTGGGTCCACGCCCCCGCCGCCTATGAGCTGCACGGCGCGGCCGCCGAAATGGTTCGCGCTGTCACCCGGCAGGTGTGGGTCGCGGGCCTGCTGCTGGCCGTGGCGGTGTCCGTGCGCGCCGCCTGGCGCAGGGCTCCGGTGCACATCGAGGACGGGGCCCGGCTGACGCTGGTGCCGCTCGTGGCCTTCGTCATCCTCAACCCGGTGCTGAGCCCGCAGTACCTCATCTGGCTCACCGGAGCCGCCGCGCTCGCGCTGCTCTCCGGACCGGTGGCCCCGTCCGCCGTGCTGCTGGTGGCCGCCGCCATCACCCGCGGGCTCTTCGCGGGCAGCACCTACAACACGGGCTGGCAGCCGTCATTCACGCTGCTGCTCCTCGCGCGCAACGGGATGGTGCTCTTCGCGGGGCTCGCCTGGGCCCGCGAGGCATGGCGGTGGGGATGCCCTGTCGCCACGGCGCTTCAGGAGACGAAGGACGCACCCGCGCCGACACCGCTCCCCTGAAGCCCGGTTGCCTGCTCAGCGTGGGCCGGAGCACCGCTGCGAAGCCGGGCGCTCGTGGTTACAGGGGAGGCATGGCCCGTCCGGTGAACGTCAACGCCCTGCTGCCCATCGAGGTGGAGTTCCAGCGCGAGCGCGCCTCCGGGTTGCGCCGCTCCGGCGACAAGCTGGAGGGCGCCCTCGCCCTGGTGGCCCAGGCGGAGAAGGAGCTGCGTGCCCTGCATGGCCTGTCGCGCATGGAGCGCTACGCGGCGTACCGCGTGCTCTGGAAGGAAGCGGAGCGGCTGCGCTGGAACCTCACCGTGCAGCGCGAGGCCTGTGGCCTGCGCAACCACAGCGACCTGGACCTCATCTACCCGTTGCCGCCCCTGCTGAGGGAGTGACGCGGGCGGTCCGCCTCTTCACGGCGAGGTGCGCCACGCGGCCACGGCGAAGAGCGCCCAGCCGGCGAGGAAGGCCAGTCCGCCCAGCGGAGTGATGGCGCCCAGCACGCGCACGCCGGAGAGGGCCAGCGCGTACAGGCTGCCGGAGAACAGGACGATGCCCGCGAGCATCGCCCAACCCGCGGACTCCAGGAGCGCGGAGGGTCGCACCGTGCCCAGGAGCCCCACCGCCACCAGCGCGAGCGCGTGGTACATGTGGTAGCGCGCCCCGGTTTCGAAGATGACCTGCAGGTCCTGCGCGAGCCGGGCCTTCAGCGCATGCGCCCCGAAGGCGCCCGCCGCCACGGCCAGGAAAGCGTTCACCGCGCCCACCACGATCCACCACCGCATCATCGAGTGCCTTTCTTCGCGCGCTTGACTGCGGCACGCTACACCGCGCTTCACGGCAGCGTCCTGGTTGAACACGCACCCGCCCCAGCCGCGCCCATCCCCGATGATGACTTCCCCTTCCTTCCAGCCGACCCCGTCGATTCCCTTCGAGTTGCGCCAGTCCCCCATCCAGGGCACGGGCGCCTTCGCCACCCGCCGCATCCGCAAGGGCGCGCGCATCATCGAGTACATCGGTGAGCGCATCACCCAGGCCGAGGCGGACGCCCGCTACGACGACGAGTCGATGGAGCGCCACCACACGTTCCTCTTCAACCTGGACGACGACACGGTGTTGGACGCGGGGACCCTCCACAACGAGTCGCGCTACATCAACCACTCGTGCGAGCCCAACTGCCAGTCGCTCATCGACAAGGGCCGCATCCACATCTACGCGCTGCGTGCCATCGAACCGGGGGAGGAGCTGTCGTACGACTACGCGTACGAGCGCTCCCCGGAGATGGAAGCCGACGCCGAGTCGCTCTACGTCTGCCGCTGTGGCACCCCCTCCTGCCGGGGCACCATCCTCGCCCCGGAGAAGAAGGCCCCCGCGCGGCGCAAGAAGGCCGCGTCGAAGTCCAAGTCGACCTCCAAGACCGAGGCCCCGTCGAAGTCCAAGTCGACCTCCAAGTCCAAGGCCGCCAAGAAGTCGAAGGCCGCGCCGCCGGCCGCCGCGAAGAAGAAGCGGGGCACCCAGCGCGCGAAGTCTCCGGGCCGCGGCCGCCGCGCCGCGAGCTGAAGCCTCAAACGGAAGCGCGCGCGCTCCGGAGCCGGGCATTAGAGTGGAAGCGTGAAAGACGTCCTGCGCTTCCTGCTCACCGAGGCCCCTGACTTCCCGTCGCTCGACTCCGTGGAGGCCTGGTGGCGACGGCACCTCGCGGTGCTGCCGCGCTTCCAGGTGCCCGCGGACCTGGCGCTCGCCAGCGGTTTCCGGATGGACCGGATGGGGTTCGCGTTCTCCTCCGGCTATCAGGCGGCGCTGCGCTCGCTCTTCCCCCAGCTCCCGGCGGACCGGCGCGCCGCGCTCTGCGCCACGGAGACGGGCGGCGGGCACCCGAGCGCCATCGAAACGAAGCTCACGCCGAAGGGCGCGGGCTGGACGCTCGATGGCGTGAAGACCTACGTCACGCTGGGCACGCACGCGGAGGTGCTGCTGGTGGTCGCCTCCGAGGGCCGCGATGCCCAGGAGCGCAACCGCCTGCGCATGGTGCGGCTGGACGCGAGCACGCCCGGGGTGACCGTGGAGCCGCTGCCGCCGCTGGGCTTCGTGCCGGAGGTGCCGCACGCGGCGCTGCGGTTGGACGGCGTGGAGGTGGCGCCGGAGGACGTGCTGCCCGGGGATGGCTACACCCGCTACCTCAAGCCGTTCCGCACGGTGGAGGACTGCCACGTCAACCTGGCGGTGCTGGGCTGGCTGGTGAAGGTGGCCCGCCGCTGCGGCTGGCCGGTGGCGCTGCGCGAGGAGCTGGTCTCCATCGCGGTGATGATCCACGCGATTGCCCTGGAGGACCCCAGCGACCCGTCCGTGCACGTGGCGCTGGGCGGCGCGCTCGCGCAGATGCACCGCGCGCTGGAGCGCTGCGAGGTGGCCTGGGAGGGCGTGGACGTGGAGATGCGCGAGCGGTGGCAGCGCGACCGGCGCCTGCTCGACCTGGCGTCCAAGGTGCGCGCGAAGCGGCTGGAGGTCGCGCGCCAGCGGCTGGCCGGCGGCGCGGGCGACGACTGAAGCGGGGCGCTCGGGAGCGCCCCGGTCCAGAACCTCACGCCTTAGTAGAAGCGGTTGCCCTCGTTCCATCCGCTCGCGTCCGTGAACGCCGTGCTGAACGTGGAGAACGCGCTCAGGGTCGTGCCACTGGAACGCCACACGGCGAAGGTCCCCGCCGGGTCTCGCGCCAGCAGGTCGTCGAAGCCGTCCCCATTGAGGTCCATGGGGAAGTAGCGGTGGCCGAACTTCCAGCCCGCCCCATTCCTGAAGTGCGCCTCGATGCGGGGCGCGTCCTCGTTGAGCCTCGTCCCGTTCGAGCGCCAGAACTTCAGGTCTCCATTGGTGCGTCGCACCGCCAGGTCGTCACGGTGATCGCCGTTGACGTCCATCACGATGAAGCGATGGCCTTCGTCCCAGCCGCGCGCGTTGTCCAACTCGGTGGAGAACGTGTTGGAGAAGGCGAGCACCGAGCCATTGGAGCGCCACACCTCGAAGGCTCCCCAGCTGTCGCGGGTCACCAGCTCCTTCGCTCGGCGGCCCGTCGGAGAGACTGCACCGTCGACGTCCATGACGAAGAAGCGGTGGCCTTCATTCCACCCGTTGGTGTCGCTGAAGCGGGTGGTGAACGCGGCGCTGTAGGCCAGCGTCAGGCCGTTGGAGGCGTAGACCTCGAAGGCGCCATTGGCGTAGCGGGCCAGGAGGTCATCCTTCCCGTCGTCGTTGACGTCCATGACGAAGAAGCGGAGTCCCTCGTTCCAGCCGTTGGCATCCGTGAAGGCCGTGCTGGTGGTGCCGGCGAACGTGAACGTCGTGCCGTTGGACACCCAGGTGTCGAAGCCGCCAAAGGCGTTGCGCGCCAGCAGGTCGCTCTTGCCGTCGCCCGTGACGTCGGCCGCCAGGAACCGGTTGCCGTCGTTCCAGCCCGAGGCGTCGGTGTACCCGGTGGAGAAGGAGCCCGAGTAGACCAGCGCGCTGCCATTGGAGAGCCAGACGTCGAAGGTGCCATCCGCGTGCCGGGCGAGCAGGTCGTCCATGGCATCGCTGTTGATGCGCATCCGCTGGAAGGACTCACGCGCGCCAGGAAGCACGCGCACTCCGTAGAACTGCTGGACCCCCGCCCGGTCCCAGTCGCTCAGCTCGCCGTCGCCGTTGCGGAGCGGGTTGCAGTAGTTCATGACGGAGTACAAGTCCCAGGGACCCACCGTCACGTCGCCATTCGATGATTGGGCAGGGCAGGTGGGATCCGGAGGCATGTCATCCCGGTTCTGCTCATGCGCGAAGCCAAGTGCATGGCCCAGTTCATGGACAACCGTCGAGCGCACGCAGCGCTCCCGGGTGAAGCCACTCGGGCACTGCCAGCTCTGCCAGAGGTTGAAGTGGACGCCGCGTACCCGGCCCGCGAGGTGGTGCCCGAACACATCCACGCTCCCGCCAGCATCCCGGAACTCCATCCGGAGGCCCTGGTTGTTGGAGGCGTTGCAGCGGTCCCATCCCGTGAAGGTGATGAGCGCCTCCGCGCCCCAACTGTCGTCCCAGGCCTCGCGGGCCCACTGCTTCTCCTCCTCGTTCCCCGCATCCTCCCAGCACACGGGGATCGTCGTCGGGGTGGACCAGAGGGACTCGGTCACCACGTACAGCTCTTGCTTCGCGGAGGTCGTGACGACCGGAGCTGCTTCGGTAGGCGCCGTCCTTTCCGAATCGCAGCCAGCCAACGCGAACGCGAGCAGTCCAACAGACTTCGCAAACACTTGCTTCAACGGGAACTCCTTCACCACGGGGTGGGGAATGGAGTGTGTCTGGACTTGGGTCTGAAAGGCCAGATCAATTCCTCGCATGTCTGCGTATTCTCGATTCCGGGAACATTCCCAATTCTGGGAAGGAGATACCCGGAGGCGAGCCAGCCCCTGCGGGCGCTCCGGTGGCGTTTTCCACGTCACCGGGGGGCCCGGAGGGTGTGGCTAGTAGAAGCGGTTGCCCTCGTTCCAGCCGTTCGCGTCCGTGAACGGCGTGGTGAACGACGAGTAGAGGTCCACGCTCCAGCCGTCGGAACGCCACACGACGAAGTTCCCCGACGGCTCGCGCACCACGAGGTCGTCCCAGCCGTCTCCATTGAGGTCCATGGGGAAGTAGCGGTGGCCGAACTTCCAGCCCGCCCCCGACCGGAAGGGCGTCTCGAAGCGGGTCGGGTACTCGAAGATCGTCAGTCCGTTCGAGCGCAGGAACGTCAGGTCTCCATCGGAGCGTCGCGCCACCAGATCGTCGCGGTGGTCGCCGTTGACGTCCATCACGATGAAGCGATGTCCATCATCCCAGCCGCGCGCGTTGTGGAGCGGCGTGAAGAACGTGTTGGCATAGACGAGCACCGAGCCATTGGAGCGCCACACCGCGAAGTGTCCGCTTGCGTCGCGGGCCAGCAGCTCCTTCGCGCGACGGCCTGTCGTCGGAGAGAGGGCGCCGTCGATGTCCATGACGAAGAAGCGGTGGCCTTCGTTCCACCCGTTGGCATCCGTGAAGGGGGTGGTGAACGCGGCGCTGTAGGCCAGCGTCAGCCCGTTGGAGGCCCAGACCTCGAAGGCCCCGTTGCCGTAACGGGCCAGGACGTCATCCTTCCCATCGTCGTTGACGTCCATGACGAAGAAGCGGTGCCCCTCGTTCCAGCCGTTGGCGTCCGTGAGGGCGGTGCTGGTGGTACCCGCGTAGGTGAACGTCGTGCCGTTGGACACCCAGGTGTCGAAGCCACCAAAGGCATTGCGTGCCAGCAGGTCACTCTTGCCGTCGCCGGTGACGTCGGCCACCAGGAACCGGTTGCCGTCGTTCCAGCCCGAGGCGTCGGTGTACCCGGTGGAGAAGGCGCCCGAGTAGACCAGCGCGCTGCCATTGGAAAGCCAGATGTCGAAGGTCCCGTCGGCGCGGCGGGCGATGAGGTCGTCCATGGCGTCGCCGTTGATGCGCATCCGCTGGAAGGACTCACGCGCGCCAGGAAGCACGCGCGCGCCGTAGTACTGCTGGACCCCGACCCGGTCCCAGTAGCTCAGCTCGCCGTCGCCGCTGCGGATCGGATTGCAGTAGTTCATGACGGAGTCCCAATCCCAGGGACCCACCGTCGTGTCGCCCTCCGAGCCTTGGGTATCGCAGGTGGCCGACGAAGGCCTGTCATCCCGGTTCTGCTCATGCGCGAAGCCGAGCGCATGGCCCAGTTCGTGGATGACCGTTGAGCGCACGCAGCGTTTCCGCGTGAAGCCGGTCTCGCAGTCATTGCTCTCCCACGTGTTGAAGTGGACGCCGCGTTCCATGCCATGGAGGCCGAACCCCAGCTCCTCCACGCTCGCGCCTTCATCCCGGAACTCCATCCGGAGGCCATGGTTATTGGAGGAGTTGCAGCGGTTCCATCCGGTCAGGACGATGTTGGACACCGTGCCCCAGCTGTCGTCCCAGGCCTCGCGGGCCCACTGCTTTTCCTGCTCGTTCCCCGCGTCCTCCCAGCACACGGGGATCGTGTTGGGCATGGGCCAGAGGGCGTCCGTGGCCACGTACAGGGATTGCTTCGACGAGGTCGTGACGACCGGCGCTGCCTCCGGGGCCGGTCCAGGGGGCGCCGCCGTACCGGAATCACAGCCGGCCAACGCGAACGCGAACAGTCCAACAGACTTCGCAAACACTTGCTTCAACGGGAACTCCTTCACCACGGGTGGGGAATGGAGTGTGTCTGGACTTGAGCCTGGAACGCCAGCTCAAGCCCGGCACGTCAGCCATTCCCCGACCCGGGAATTCCCGGATGCCGTGTCAGTACCGCCCGCCGCCCACCGCGGAGACGAGGGCGGACAGGACGCGGTTCTCCACGCCCCAGACGGCCTTGTTCACGCCCTTCACGCCCGCGCCGCGCATGTAGTCCGTGAAGTCGTGCAGCGCGGTGGAGCGCTGCATGCGCTCGCCGCTGGCGGCGTAGAGCAGCGGCGTGTTCGGCGCGCCCGTGAGGCCCAGGTCCGGACAGGCTTCGGACAGCGCCGCCCGGTCGATGCCCGTCACCGCGGACATCATGGCCACGGTGAAGTGGTGCACCGGCAGCTCGCGCGCGTTGGGCACGCGCTCCAGCACCTTCGCGCGCGTCTTCGGGTCGGTGGCCAGCTGGGGCAGCGTCACCCGGGACATCTCCAGGATCTGCTCGTTGGTGATGTGCTTGTTGTCCAGGATGGCCCGGTCAAACAGGCTCTGCGGCGTGTCACCCTTGATGGTGATGTTCACGTCGGACATGCGCTGACGCATGGTCTGGATGGCGCGACCCACCTCCGTGTTCGCGCCCCCGCGCCAGGAACCCGGCGTCGCCTGCACCGGCGCCATCGTCGCGCGGGTCCGCGCCAGCTCCGCGCGGTTGAGCACGTCCGCGCGAGACGCCGCGGTGGCCTGGTTGGTCCGGGCAGGCTGCGCGGCCGGAGCCTGCGTGCGGGCCGGAGCGACGGAGGGAGCGGCGGAACGGTTGCGGATCTCGGTCATGGATGTGCCTTCTACCCTGGACTTCGGAGTACCGGATTATCGCAGGGAGGGCAGGGGAGTTGCCTTGCGCCCCCCCCAGCGCGTGCGTTCCGCCTACGTCCCGGTATGGTGCGCGCCATGTCCCCGCGCCTACCCACCCAGTTCGCCGATCTCCTCACTCCGAAGGGCCGACGCATTCTCGAAGGCCGAGACTCCGAGACGTGCGGCGCGCTCCTGGACCCCACGCGGCCCTTCATCGCGCTGCAGGGCGTCATCGACGTGAAGAAGGCGGCGGAAGCGCGGGACATCCTGGACGCCGCGCTGCGTGACACGCTCGTGACCATGGAGGACCCCATCCCGGAGGACTCCATCACTGGCATGGTGGAGAACTACACGGAGGCGCTGCCCAAGACGGTTCGCGTGCGGACCGCGCTGCTGGAGAGCCGGCGCTCGCGCTCGTGGCGCGCGGCGGAGGCGGTGGGGCTGAGGGCGCTCCTTCGCTCGGACACGTTCGCGGCCTTCGCGGCGACGGTGAGCGGCCGGCCGCTCAAGCGGGGCTGGGGCATCCAGGTGCTCTGCTACGGCCCGGGCGACTACACGGGCCCGCACAATGATCACCACCCGGAGGAGGCGGACGCGCGCGACGGCTACGTGGACATGCACGTGAGCCTCACCCTGCCCGCAGTGGACCACCAGTACCTCGTGTACGCGAAGGACGGGCACTTCTCCGAGCTGACCAAGGTCAGCACCGTGGGCGGCGTCACCGTGTACCGGCTGCCCTTCTGGCACTACACGACCCCGCTCGTCGCGAAGCCGGCCAGGGAGGACGCGGCGCGCCGCTGGGTGCTCCTGGGCACCTTCCTGGATGCCGCGCCCGGGACGCGCCCTTCCTCCACCGTCCTGCCGGCGGGCGCCCCTCCGCCTGTCCGGGCCGTGACAGTCGGACGTGGCACCGGGGCCGGACGGCGTTAGCGTGCCGGGCCCATGAGCCCGACTGACATCGACACGCAGGCCAACGACCTCCTCCAGTACATCGACGCGTCGCCCACGCCGTACCACGCCGTGCGAGAGACGGCGCGCCGCCTCACCGCCGCGGGCTTCCGTGAGCTGGACGAGCGCGAGTCCTGGTCGCTGAAGCCCGGCGACAAGGTCTTCGTCATCCGCGGCGACACGAGCATCGCCGCCTTCCAACTGGGCACGAAGCCCGTGGACACCACCGGCTTCCGGCTGGTGGGCTCGCACACGGACTCGCCCAACCTGCGCCTCAAGCCGAACGCGGCCGTCAACCGCCACGGCTACCAGCAGCTGGGCGTCGAAATCTACGGCGGGGTGCTGCTGCACACGTGGACGGACCGCGACCTGTCGCTCGCGGGCCGCGTGGTGGCGCTGCACAACGGCCGCCCCCAGCACCACCTGGTGGACTTCCGCCGGCCGCTCCTGCGCGTGCCCAACCTGGCCATCCACCTCAACCGCGGCGTCAACACGGAAGGGCTGAAGCTCAACCCCCAGGATCACATGGTGCCGGTGCTGGGCCTGGAGAGCGCGGGCCCCGCGGAGCTGAAGACGCTGCTGGTGGAGGAGCTGGGCCGCTCGGGCGTGAAGGCCGCCGCGGACGACCTCTTGGGCTACGACCTGTGCCTCTACGACTTGCAGCCGTCCACCCGCTCCGGCCTGCACGGCGAGTTCCTCCACGCGCCCCGCCTGGACAACCTGGCCAGCTGCCACACCGGGCTCACCGCGCTCTTGAAGGACACCGGCCCGCGCGAGGCCACGGTGGGCGTGGTGCTCTACGACCACGAGGAGTGCGGCAGCCGCAGCGCGCAGGGCGCCGCGTCGCCGTTCCTGAAGGACCTGTTGGAGCGCATCGTCCAGGCGCACTCGGATGGGCGCGCGGACGCGTTCCACCGCGCCATCCGCCGCTCGTTCCTGGTGAGCGCGGACATGGCGCACGCGGTGCACCCGAACTACTCATCCATGCACGAGCCCAAGCACCAGCCGCAGCTGGGCGGCGGCCCGGTCATCAAGTCCAACGTGAACCAGTCCTACGCGACGGACGGCGAGTCGTGGGCGCACTTCGCGGCGCTGTGCAAGGAGGCGGGCGTCACGCCCCAGCACTTCGTCACGCGCACGGACCTGGGCTGCGGCAGCACCATTGGTCCCATCTCCGCGGGACAGCTGGGCATCCGCACGGTGGACGTGGGCAACCCCATGCTGTCCATGCACTCCATCCGCGAACTGGCCGCCGCGTCCGACGTGGCCCGCATGGTGGCGGTGCTGTCTCGCTTCTTCGCCTGAGCTGCAAAAGGAAGAGGCGGGCCCGGTGGTGACACCGGACCCGCCTCGGATGTTTCAGGAAGCTTTCAGCGGAAAGACTAGTTCACGCCCACCGCGGTCCAGGCGTCCTTCACCTTCTGCACCTGGTTGGAGTCCGCGCCGTACAGGTCCGTGGCGGACTTGATGGTGGCCTCGCGGGCCTGCGCGAACGTCGTCTTCGGCGTCATGTACGTGGTGAGGGCGCGGCCGAAGATCTTCAGGCCGTCCTCCATGCCGATGCCGCCCTTCACTTCCAGGCCGGACGTCTTGTTCTTGCCGCCCTCGACCAGCAGGTAGAAGGCGTTGTTGGAGATGCCGCTGGAGCCGTGCACCTCCGTCTGCTTCGGGTAGTTCTTGTAGTTGTCGACCGAGTAGTTGTCCTTGGTCGGGTCGTTCATGTAGCGCAGGCCGTCCTCGGAGTCGCCGTTGTTCGGCGTCCACGCGGCCTCGCCCACGGTCCAGTTCCACTTGGCCTCGGGGTTGTTCTGCGCGGCGTACCACTCCACGCCCGTGCCGATGATGTCGGAGAAGGACTCGTTCAGGCCGCCGGACTCGCCGCTGTAGATGAGGCCCGCGGTGCGCTCGGTGAGGCCGTGCGCGATTTCGTGGCCCGCGATGTCCAGCGTGGTGAGCGGGCCGGACTGCTTCCCGTCGCCGTCGCCGTAGCTCATCTTCTCGCCGTCCCAGTACGCGTTCACGTAGTTGTTCTTCACGTGCACGTAGTTGACGAGCTTCTCACCGGCGCCGTCGATGGAGTCACGGCCCAGGACGTTCTTGAGGAAGTCGTAGGTCGTGGCCGCGCCGTAGTGCGCGTCGATGCCGGCCTTGGCGCGCGCCGGGTCGGTGGCCTCGCCCCACTTGTCGTTGTTGTCGGAGATCTTCGTCTGGCCGGATGCGGTGGCCTTGTTCTGCGCGTCGTAGGTCACGATGCCCTTGCCGCGCGTCGAGTCCTCCAGCGAGTACGTGCCGTCCGCTTCCTTCTTGGTCTTCAGGTCCACGTGGCCGCTGTACATCGTCAGGTCGTCCGCGGTGCCCGTGGGCGGGTTCTGCGGATCCGTCGGCGGAGGCGTGGTCTCCTTCGCGGTGATGTTCAGGCTCCAGTTGTTCAGGGTGCCCGTGTCACGCGCGGCCTTGTCCTCGACGGTGATGGTCCACTCGCCCTTGGTGCTCTCGCCCTTGAAGGCCTCCGAGAGGTCGAACGAGCCCGCGATGTCGTCCTTGGAGCCGCCCTTGCGGTCCTGCAGCACGGCGGACTTGCCGGAGGGGCTGGTCACGGTGACCTTCAGGTCGCCGCTCCAGGTGTGCTTGATGTTCAGGTCCACGGACAGCTTGTCGACCGTGACGCCGTCCGGGATGTTGATCTTGGACTGGACCTGGCCCTTGTCCGGGATGGCGACGTTCGGGCTGGCCGTGCCGTTGACCTGGAGCTGCGCCGCGGCGGACTTCGACCAGCCGCCGATCTTGTTGAAGCTCTCCAGCACCTTCCCCGTGTTGGCGTCGATGACGTAGTTCTGCTTCTTGGGCTTCTCCTGCCCGGCGATCTGCGTCACTTCCACCTGGTAGGCGGAGTGGTACTTGCCTTCCGCGTCCTGGTAGATGACGCGCTCGGAAGAGGGCTGCTTGTCGGCCTTGCCGCCCAGCTCCTTCTTCGCGATGTCGATGGCCTGCTGCGGGGCCAGCTTCGGCTTCTGGGTCCCCAGGCCCGCGGGGATGGGGTTCTGCTCACCGGTGACGCTGGACACCTTGCCGTCCGTGCCCAGGTGGCTGATCAGCTGCTCGCCGAAGACCTTCACGCCTTCGTGAACGCGGTCCAGGCGGACGTGGGTCATGCCCAGCTCGTCGACCTCCACGCTCTTGGGGGCCAGCGTCGGGCCGGCCTTGTTCGCGGCCAGCAGCGACGAGGCGGTCATCGGCGGGGTCAGGGCCTTCAGGGACGTCTGGATGGCCTGCTGCGCCTCCTTGCTGTCCAGCGCGAGGCGGCCGGTCTGTGCGCCCGTGGCCTCCGTGGTGGACGCCTGCGACGTCGCCTTGGCGGCGGCCGTGGGCTGCGCGCCAGCGGCGGCGCCAGTGCGGGAGACGGACTCGAAGCCGTCCTTCACGCGAAGGACGTTCTTGGCCTTCGCCGGCGCGGAGGTGTCGGTGGTGGGACGGAGAGAAACGGGCGTCGAACCTTCGGTGCGGCGAATGGTCATGGATCACTCACGCTGCAAGGGGGATGAACAATTCTCGCACGATGAACACCGAGAGTTTCCGATGGGTTGAAGAAGTTAACGCGGCAGCCCAGCAATCAAGGGATAGCGCCAGTGGACTTCCTGTGAATTCAACGGTTGACACTGAAATTTTGCTTTCAGTGGGGGTCCACTGTGACCCAAATTCCTGAAATCCCCGACGCGAGACGTCATGGATCAGCGCGGGCCGGGCGGTAAATTCCGGAAGAAATAGTTGGAAAAGTCCACAGTAGCGGCAACCAGGCGAGCAGGCCGGGCGCGTGGAGGCTGATACAATGAGACACGGTTTCCCGGCCGGGTGGGTGCGGGGGCTGGACCCTGGGGGGGTTACAAGACATGGAGCCGTGGATTCATCCGGAGACGCGGGAGGCCCCTGGCCTGCCGCTGCTGATGGTGCGGGTGCCGCGC
Organism: Corallococcus sp. AB032C; assembly: GCF_003668935.1. NCBI lineage: Bacteria > Pseudomonadati > Myxococcota > Myxococcia > Myxococcales > Myxococcaceae > Corallococcus > Corallococcus sp. AB032C. The sequence goes on from NZ_RAWP01000049.1 coordinate 35,695, forward strand.
CGGAGCTTCGAAGGGCTGTTCGAGCACGCGCTGAGGCCGTCGGGTCCGTTCGCGCAGGCGCTGCGGGACGTGGGCTACGACCCGGACACGGTGGAGGAGCGCCTTCCTCTAGAGGTGTGGCGCGCGTCGCTGGCGGTGGCGCGGCGGCATGCGTGCCCGGGCCTTCCGAGCGAGGACGCCAACCGCGTGCTGGGCACCCACTATGTGGAGGGTTTCGCGCAGACGCTGGTGGGGCGCATCTTCGCGGCGGCGGCGCCGCTGCTGGGGGTGGAGCGGTGCCTGGCGCGGCTGCCCACGTACCTGCGCGCGGGCCGCGAGGACATGAAGCTGATGCTGGAGCCGGTGCGCGCGCGAGAGTGGCGGGCGCGCGTGGTGGACGCGGATCCGCTGCCGGACTTCGTGGCGGGCGTGATGGAGCAGGTGCTGCGCCGCACGCGGGTGCTGCCGCGCGTGGACGTGCTGGAGCGCGCCGAGCACACCTATTCGCTGCGGATCCGCTGGGACGAGGCCTGAGCGGTCCGCGCGTCCCCCGCCGCTAGTTGAGGTACGTCTTCGGCGGGGGGCGCTTGTTGGCGGGGGTGAGTGGGGCCGGGCGCGCCTGACGCCACCGGCCGATGACGTCCATCAACCCGTCGAACGTGTCGCGCAGGGCCCAGGCGCGGTCCTCCACGTCCTTCAGGCCCTCGCAGCGCAAGAGGCCGTCGCGCAGCGCGCGCTGGACGCCGGGGCAGTCGTCGCGCTCGTCGATGAGCTGTTCGGCGGTGTGCGCGTAGAGCCGGTAGCAGCCCTCCACGTCGCCCCGGTTGTAGGCGGGGGCGCCCACGTTGATGGCCTGGCTCAGCAGCGAGCCCACGGACTCCACGGCTGGCGTCGCGCAGCCCTCCAGCAGGCCCACGGGATGCTGCGGCACCTGGCGCACGCGGGTGGCGCGCTGCCGGGGCGCGTCCAACGCGGACAGCGGGCGGGGCGGGCCGGGCGTCTTGAGGAGTGGCGCGATGTAGCGCACCGGGATGACCAGCCCCAGCGCGCGGCCGTTGGCGAGCGCCGCGGTGGCCAGCCCCACCACCTGCCCCCGCGCGTCCAGCACCGGCGAGCCCGACGCGTCCTCGGGCAGCGTGCGGGACAATTCCAGCAGGGTGAGCCATTCGCCCAGCACCTGCACCGCGCGGACCTCCAGGGTGCGCGCTTCCGGGGAACGGTCCGCGTGGGCCTGGACGACGTTCAGGGCCTCGCCTTCCGAGGGCAGCGTGGCCGGGCCCAGCGAGAGGGCGGGCACCAGGTCCGGAACGGACAGGCACAGGACGGCCAGGTCGCGGCGCTCGTCCACGGCCGCCACCTGGACCACGGAGGAGCGCAGGCCGTCCGGCAGCACGGCGGTGATGGCGCGCGCGCTGGCCACCGCGTGGAGGCTGGTGACGACGTGGCCTTCGGAGGAGACGACGAAGCCCGTGGCGGTGTGGCCGCCCAGGTCCAGCAACACCAGGGAGGCACTCGTGCGCCGAAGGGCCTCTTCGGCCCGCGCACGGCGTGCCTGGACGTCGTCGGACATGGCCACCCCCGTTCGGCCGGCATTCCCACGGGATGCGTTCCATGTGACCGGCTGCATCACGTTGTATCAGCCTGCCCGCTCCCCACCCAACCCATCCGGGTGGGGCGATGTTGGCCGTCACGTTGTGATTGGCGCGCGAGTGTCCGGTCGTTAAACCTCCGGCCGGCATGCACAAGACCCACCTCGTCGGCGCCCGCACCCACAACCTCAAGGATTTGTCCGTCGATCTCTCCGAAGGGGAGTTCGTCTGCGTCACCGGCGTGTCCGGAGGCGGCAAATCGAGCCTCGCGCTGGACACGCTCTACGCGGAAGGTCAGCGCCGGTTCGTGGAGAGCTTCAGCCCGTACGCCCGGCAGTTCCTCGAGCGGCTGGAGCGGCCGCCCATGGACGCGCTGGAGCCGGTGGCCGCGGGCGTCGCGGTGGACCGGCGCGCGCCGGTGAAGAGCTCGCGCTCCACGGTGGCCACGCTGGCGGACGTGGAGCCGTACCTGTCCGCGCTCTTCACCCGCGAGGCGATGCCGGTGTGTCCGGACTGTGGCCTGGAGGCGGTGCGCACCGACGCGCGCGTGGCCGCCCGGGCGGCCCTTCGTGAGCACCCGGACGCGCAGGGCGTCTTCACGTACCCGGTGCGCATCCCCGACACGTCCGCGTTCATCGACGCGCGGGCCCGCCTGCTGAAGGACGGCTACCACCGGCTGATGGTGCAGGGGGAAGTGAAGGAGCTGGAGACGCTCAAGCCGGGCGAGGCCACCGACCCCGCGGGCGTGGCCCAGGTGGTGGTGGACCGGGTGAAGCTGACGGACGCGAACCTGTCCCGCGTCACCCAGGCGCTGGAGGACGCGTGGGCGCGCGCGGATGGAGAGGCGCTGCTCTTCCTGCCGGAGACCGCACCCAAGAAGCTGCGCCGGGGCCTGGTGTGTCCCAAGTGCGCGCGTGAGTTCGAGGTCGCCCGGCCGGGCCTCTTCAGCTACCAGAGCCCGGTGGGCGCGTGCGCGCCGTGCCGCGGCTTCGGGCGCACCATCGGCATCGACTGGGGGAAGGTGATCCCCAACCCGGCGCTGAGCCTGGCGGAGGGCGCCATCCGCCCGTGGTCCGGCCAGTCCACCACCTGGGAGCGGGAGATGCTCCAGCGCTTCTGCAAGCAGAAGGGCATCCCCTTCGACAAGCCGTGGGAGAAGCTCACCGCCGCCCAGCGCGAGGCGGTGCTCCAGGGCGAGGGTGACTACGACGGCGGCCGCGTCTACCCGGGCGTGCGCGCGTGGTTCCGGTGGATGGAGGGCCGCACTTACAAGATGCACGTGCGCGTGTTGCTGGCCCGGTATCGCGCGTACTCGCTCTGCGAGAGCTGTCACGGCGCGCGCCTCAACGAGCAGGCCCGCGCGTGGCGCGTGGGCGGCATTGACCTGCCGGCCTGGCACGGGCTGGAGCTGACGGACGCGCTGGCCCGGCTGGACGGGTTGAAGACGCTCACGGGGCAGGGTGACCTGGCGCGGCGGGAGCTGTCCGCGCGCCTGCGCTATCTCCAGCGCGTGGGCCTGGGCTACCTCACGCTGGACCGGCCCGCGCGCACGCTGTCGGGCGGCGAGGCGCAGCGCGTGTCGCTGACCGCGGCGCTGGGCACGTCGCTGACGGGCGCGCTCTTCGTGTTGGACGAGCCCACCGTGGGCCTGCACCCGGGGGACGTGCCGCCGCTCACGGAGGCCATCGCGGAGCTGGCGGACCGGGGCAACATCGCGCTGGTCATCGAGCATGATCCGCTGATCATCCGCTCCGCGCACCGCGTGTTGGAGCTGGGCCCGGGCGCGGGACGCCAGGGCGGTAGGCTGTGCTTCGATGGCACCCCGGAGGCGCTGGCGAAGCGTCAGGACCTGCCCACCGGCCGCATGCTGTCCGGGGGCACGGAGGCGCCGCGCACGCCGCGCACCCGCACGGGCGAGCTGGTCATCCGCGAAGCTCGCGAGCACAACCTGAAGGACGTGTCCGTGCGCGTGCCGCTGGGCGTGCTGTGCGCCATCACCGGCCCCAGCGGCTCCGGCAAGAGCACGCTGATGGACGAGGTGCTCTACCGGCACCTGGCGCGCGGGCTGGGCGTGAAGGACGTGGAGGCCCCCGGCGACGTGGCGGCGGTGGAGGGCGGGGCGCAGGTGGAGGCCATCACCTTCGTGGACCAGTCCCCCCTGGGGCGCACGTCGCGCGGCAACGCGGCCACGTACACCAAGGCGTGGGACCGGCTGCGCGAGCGCTTCGCCTCGGAGCCCGACGCGGAGGCGCGGGGCCTGACCTCCGCGCACTTCTCCTTCAACGTGGACAAGGGCCGCTGCGAGGCCTGCTCGGGTGAAGGCTACGAGACGGTGGAGATGCAGTTCCTCGCGGACGTGGCCCTGCTGTGCGCGGTGTGCCGGGGCCGGCGCTTCAAGGAGGAGGTGCTCGCCGTCCGGCACCAGGGCTTCAGCGTGGCGCAGGTGCTGGAGATGACGGTGGACGAGGTACTCCAGCACTTCGGCGACGACTCCGCGCTCAAGCGCACCCTGGGGCCGGCGCAGCGGCTGGGCCTTGGCTACCTGCCCCTGGGCCAGCCCCTGTCCACGCTGTCCGGCGGCGAGGCGCAGCGGCTGAAGCTGGCGCGCGCGCTGGCCAGCGACGCGAAGGGCACGCTGTTCCTCATCGACGAGCCGAGCGCCGGCCTCCACGCGGAGGACGTGCGCCATGTGATGGCGTCGCTGCACGCGCTGGTGGACCGGGGCGCGAGCGTGCTCGTGGTGGACCACGACGTGTCGGTGATGAAGGGCTCGGATTGGATCATCGACCTGGGGCCCAAGGGCGGCCGGGACGGTGGCCGGCTGGTGGCGGAGGGCACGCCGTTGGATGTGGCGAAGGCGCAGGGCAGCGCCACCGCCGCCGCGCTCCGGGGCGAGGGCAAGCCGCTGGCGAAGGCGGTGAAGCTGCGCCGCTCGGGGAAGGAGGCGCCGCCCGCCATCGAGGTGGAGCACGCGCGCGAGCACAACCTCAAGGACGTGTCGTGCCGGATTCCCCTGGGGAAGATGACGGTGGTGACGGGGCCCAGCGGCTCCGGCAAGAGCTCGCTGGTGTTCGACGTCGTCTTCGCGGAAGGTCAGCGCCGCTTCCTGGAGACGCTGACGCCGTACGCCCGGCAGTTCCTGCCCACGCTGCCGCGTCCGGACGTGGAGCGCATCAGCAGCATCCCGCCCACCGTGGCGCTGGAGCAGCGCACGTCGCGCGCGGGGTCCACCAGCACGGTGGCCACCGTCACGGAGGTGGCCCACTACCTGCGGCTCATGTACGCGAAGATTGGCGAGCCGCACTGCCCGCATGACGACACGCCCATCGGCGCCACCACGCCGGCCGCGCTCTACGCGCAGGTGCTGGCGACGAAGGGCGACGGTCAGGTGCTGGCGCCGGCGGTGCGCTCGCGCAAGGGCACGTACCTGGACGTCTTCACCGCGGCGGCTCGCGGGGGCATCACCCAGGCCATCGTCGACGGAGAGCTGGCGTCCACGGACAACCCGCCGCGCCTGGCGAAGACGAAGGAGCACGACATCGACCTCGTGATGTACGAGGGCAAGCTCGCGAAGCTGCCGCGCGAGCTGTTCGAGTCCTCGCTCAACTGGGGCAAGGGCGCGGTGAAGCTGCGCACGGGCAAGGCGGAGACGCTCCTGTCCAGCGAGCGCACCTGCCCGAAGTGCGGCACCGCCGTGCCGGAGTTGGATCCGCGCTGGTTCTCCTTCAACACGAAGCAGGGCCGCTGCGAGTCGTGCGAGGGCACCGGCGTGCAGGGTGGCCCCTCCGCCATGGCCGAGGGCGAGACGGCCCCGTGCCGTACGTGCGAGGGCACCCGCCTGTCCCCGGTGCCGCGCGCGGTTCGGCTGGAGGGCGCGCGCTACCACGAGGTGGTGCAGACGTCGGTGACGGCCACGCTCGCGCGTGTGCGCACCTGGAAGCTCAAGGGCGACCGGGCGCTCTTGGGCGAGACGGCGCGGCAGGAGATGCTGCGGCGCCTGGAGTTCCTGGAGCGCGTGGGCCTGGGCTACCTGTCCCTGGACCGCAACGCCGCCACGCTGTCCGGCGGTGAGATGCAGCGGCTGCGGCTGTCCGCGCAGTTGGGCGCGGGCCTCACCGGCGCGATGTACGTGCTGGATGAGCCCACCATCGGCCTGCACCCGCGCGACACGCACCGGCTGCTCGACAACCTGCGCGCGCTGGTGGAGACGGGCTCCACGGTGCTGGTGGTGGAGCATGACTCGGACACCATCCGCGCCGCGGACCACCTGTTGGACCTGGGGCCCACGGGCGGCCGGGGCGGTGGCCACATCCTGGCGGAGGGCACGCCGGACGTGGTGCTGGAGTCGGACTCGCCCACCGCGCAGGCCCTCCGGGCCGCGCAGGTGCGGCCTCCGTCCGGCAGGGGTGAGCCGAAGGCCTGGGTGGAACTGAAGGGCGCTCGCGCGAACAACCTCCAGCGCGTGGACCTCAAGCTTCCGGTGGGGCGGCTCAACGTCGTCTCCGGCGTGTCGGGCTCCGGCAAGAGCACGCTCATCCGGCAGGTGCTGTTCCCGGCGCTGCGCGACAAGCTGGGGCTCGTCACGTCAAAGGCCGGCGCGTTCGACGCGCTCAAGGGCACGGAGTCCATCAAGCGGGTGCTGTCGGTGGACCAGTCGCCCATCGGGCGCACGCCGCGCTCGGTGCCGGCGACGTTCCTGGGCATCTGGGACGAACTGCGCCGCGTGTTCGCGGCCACGCCGGAAGCGAAGATTCGCGGCTTCGGACCCGCGCGCTTCTCCTTCAACACGGCGGCGGGTGGCCGCTGCAAGGTGTGTGAAGGGCAGGGCGCCATCTCCCACGAGATGTCCTTCCTGCCGGACGTCGTCACGCCGTGCGAGGCCTGCAACGGGGCGCGCTTCGACGCCGCCACGCTGGAGGTGCGCTACCACGGGCTCACCGTGGGCGACGTGCTGCGCCTGTCCGCGGACGAGGCCAAGGACGTCTTCCGCGCGCTGCCCAAGGTCGCCGCGCCGCTGGAGTGCCTGGCGGACCTGGGCGTGGGCTACCTGCAACTGGGACAGGGCTCCAACACCCTGTCCGGCGGTGAGGCGCAGCGGCTCAAGCTGGCCGCGGAGCTGACGGCCACCTCCCGCCACGAGCCCACGCTGTACGTGCTGGACGAGCCCACCACCGGCCTGCACCTGGGCGACGTGGAGAAACTCATCACCTTCATGGGCCGGCTGGTGGACCGGGGCGACACGCTGGTCGTGATTGAGCACCACCCGTCGGTCATCGCCGCGGGGGACCATGTGGTGGAGCTGGGGCCGGAGGGCGGCGAGGGCGGAGGCCGCATCGTGGGCGAAGGCACGCCTCGCGAGGTCGCGAAGCTCAAGACGCCCACGGGGCGTGTGCTCAAGTCGGTTTTTTCCACTGAAGAACCCAAGGCGCGCGTCGCCTCACGGGGACGGTGAATCCATGCGCTCCTTCCGGCATCCTGCGCCCGCCATGAGAACTTCCCTGCTGTTCACCGTCGCGACGGTGCTCTCCCTCTCCACGGTGGCCTCCGCCGCGGACAAGACCGAGAAGAAAACCATGTCCTTCCACCAGCTCTCCGCCAACCGGCTCGACGGCAAGCCCGAGAAGCTGTCGGACTTCCAGGGCAAGGTCGCCCTCGTCGTGAACACCGCGTCCGAGTGCGGCTACACGCCGCAGTACAAGGGCCTCCAGGCGCTCTCCGACAGCTACAAGGACAAGGGCGTGGTCGTCCTCGGCTTCCCGTCCAACGACTTCGGCGGCCAGGAGCCGGGCACCTCCGAGCAGATCGCCAAGTTCTGCGAGCTGCGCTTCAAGGTCTCCTTCCCCATGTTCGAGAAGGTGAAGACGAAGGGCGAGGGCCAGTCCCCCGTCTACGCGTTCCTCGCCAAGGACCATGGCGAGCCCAAGTGGAACTTCCACAAGTACGTGGTGGGCAAGGACGGCCAGGTGAAAGCCGCCTTCCCCAGCAGCGTCACGCCGGACAGCCCGGAGCTGAAGGCCGCCATCGACAAGGCGCTCGCGGAGAAGTGACGGGCGTCTGACGCCCGACGTTGGCTCCGCCCCCGGGGACTGCTCGGCGGCGGGGCAGGGCGTGCGCAGCTTGGGTCCCGGCCCATGGCTCCGGCTCTCTTCCCCGTACGCGTCGTGACCGTGGTGCTGCTCGCAGTGCTGTGCGGTGGATGCGCGACGCTGGAGCCACGGCGCTCGGAGCTGACCACGCTCGTGGGCCGGTCCGACCTGTCCGTGGCGGCGATGCGCACGCGGGTGCGCGACCTGGCCCGGCGCTTCTCCGGACTCATCGAAGCCCTGGCGGACGACCTGGCCGTGCGCTCCGGTTCACCGCGAGTGGCCTCGGCCATGTTGCGCTTCAAGGCCAACGCAGTGCCCGCCGTGCAGAGCGCGCTCTTCCAGCCGGATCCGGTGGCCGCCCTCATCGACACCTGGGCCCTGCTGGCCCAGATCGAGGAGTCGCTCCCGCGCACCGCCGTGGACTCCTCGCCGGAGCTGCTGGCGGACGCCCATGCCTCGCTGGTGGCGATGGAGTCGGAAGTGGAGGCCGAGTGGCTCGTGGTCACCGGCCGCGCGGACGCGACCGAGACCCGCGACAAGGTGCACGCCTGGGCCGCGGCGCATCCGTTGACGGGGCCGCTCGTCACGCGCGTGTCCACCACGGCCCTGCTGGCCTCCCTCACGGATGTGACGGGCGGAGGACTGCGCGCCACGGCCGCCGGACTCGTCGAGGACACACGCGACCTCACCGCGCGCGTGGACCTCTACGCGACCAGCCTGCCCCGTCAGGCGCGCTGGCAGGCGGAGCTGGTCGCGACGGATGCCCTGCATGCCCCCACCGTCCAGGGCGCGCTGGCGGAGCTGGGCCGCACGGTGGACCTGCTGGACCGCGTGGGCGCGCTGGCCGCGAACTCGCCCGCGCTCATCGAACGCGAGCGCCGCGCGGTGCTGGACGCGGTGCACGCCGAACGCCTGGGACTCCAGGAGTTCGTCAACGGCGAGCGGCAGGCGGTGTTCGCGGACGTGGGGCGGGAGCGGCAGGCGTTGGTGGACGCGCTGCACGCCGAGCGCGTGGCCGCGCTCCAGCAACTGGACGGACTGGCGCGCGGCTGGGTGGACCACGCGTTCGACCGGCTGGGCCCGCTGGTGGACCGCGTGTTCCTCTGGCTCACGCTGTTGGCGGTGCTGCTGGGCGTGGGAGGCCTGCTGCTCACGCGGGCGTGGCGGCGCGCTCGCTGAGCGCGCCTACTTCTTCTCCTTCGGCTCGGGCGGGAAGTCCTTCAGCATCTTCTGCACGCCTTTTTCAATCTTGCCGCTTTTGGTCTGGGCGCTCGGGCTTTCGCCGATGTCCGACTGGGCCGTGCCGCGCCAGACGAGCTTCTTCTCCTTCGCGTCCACCACGTCGAGGATGAGCGTGCCCACGTCGTACTGGCGCACGTACGTCTCCGAAGGCCCGTAGTACGAACCCCAGAACGGATCCCACGGGTAGCCCCAGTAGTTGTCCACCGTATCCGCGGACAGCCGCGTGTTGATGGCGCCCTGCCAGCCGATGAGGAAGTCCGGGTTCGCGCTCGCGTCCACCTTCTGGTAGCCGCGGGCCTGGAGGTCCTGGTCCACCGCCCCGGTCACCTGGCTATTGGTGATGTCGTTGTTGATGCGCGTGTCTTTCGTCTGCTGCGAATGCGTCAGCCACGCATAGGTGTGGAACTGGTTGATGCGCTGGACGGCGGCGGGGTCGTAGTTGGTGTTGACATCGACGCCCGCGCAGGACGCGAGCCCAAGGCCCACGAGCACGGGAAGAACACGGGACAGCAGACGCATGGCGGACTCCATGAGGAGAAGCGCGTCCCTTGGGGAGGGACACGGTCAATGCCATGACGTTGGGTATGGCCCCCGGGGAGGTCCGTCCGTGTCCGCCCGTTCGCCTCGGACTTGCGGGAGGGGCGTCCTCAGTCGCCGCGCGATTCCTTCGGCCCCTTGGCCTTCATCCCCTTCATGCCCTCGGAGCGGGCCATGACCACGGCCAGCCGCGCGCGCTTCTCCGGGGTCAGGTCCTTGGCGAGCGCCTGGTACAGGTCCCGGTCCAGCGCGGCGATCTGCGCCCGGGCGTCGAAGACCTTCTGCGCCGCCGCGTCCACCTGACCCAGGGCCGCGCTGTCGCCTCGCGACGCCAGATGGAGGATGCGCGCCGAGTCCCGCACCTGCTCGCGCAGCGGGCGGCGCCGGTCCTCGAAGCGGCGCAGCGTCTCATCCATCTTCAGGGCCTGCGCGCTGTCCAGCTCCAGCGTGTCCGCCAGCTCCAGCACCTGCCGCAGCCGCTGCCGCTGCTCGGCCCGGGCCATGCGGTCGGTGTCACGCGCCCCCGGCCCCTTCGGCCCGGGCTGCGCCAGCGCCATCACCGGCAGCGCGAACACGAGCGCCCAGGTCATCCGCTTCATCGTCTTCACAGTGTCTCTCCCAGGTCGAAGTCCCCGTCCAGGTCGGAGTCGTCCCACGTCAGGTCCTCGTCCAGGCCGTACCCCGAGCCGTCATCCTCCAGCGGATCCAACCCGGCCCACGCCTCGAAGGCGGCCAGCGTCTCCGCGTCCACGTCATCGCGGGCGCTCGCGGACTGCACGGTGCCCGGCGTCGTCACCGGGTGGGGCGCCTTGAGCCGCTCCAGCGCGGACGGCCCCAGCATCAGCGCCACCACCGCCGCCACGGCCGCGAGCGAACCCAGCGCCCGGCGGCCCATGCCCCGGCGCGTCTGCTCACGGCGCCACGCCGCCAAGGTCCTGGAACCCAGGCCATCCTGCGCGCGCACCTCCACGGGCGTCTGGGGCGGCAGCGCCACCTGGCCCAGGACTTCGCGCGCGGAGGCCACCTCCGCCTGGCAGGCCGCGCAGGACTCCAGGTGGGCCTGGAAGCGCGCGGCCTCCTCGCCCTCCAGCGCCTCCGCGGCGTGGAGGCTCGCCTGCTCCTCGTATTCCACGCACGCACCCATCACTGCGTCTCCCCGGCCACGTCGGCCTTCAAGCGTTTCACCGCGTGGTGGAACTGCACCTTCGCGTTGTTCTCCGTGATGCCCAGCGTCTCGGCGATGTCCTTGAACGGCAGTCCACCGTCCACCCGCAGCGTCAGCACCTCGCGCTGACGGCGGGGCAGGGCGAGCACCGCCTGGCGCACCCGTTGGCCCTGCTGGGTGCGCTCCAGCGACGCGTCCGCGCCCTCGCTCAGGTCCGCCGCCAGGTCATCCGTCACCGACTCCACCAGCACCGGCCGCCACCGCAGCCCCTGGCGCGCGTGGTTCTTGGCCAGGTTGAGCGCCACCCGCACCAGCCACGAACGGAACGGTGTGGGCGTGGTGGGCGTGAAGCGCGCGAACACCCGCCGGGACGCTTCCAGGGCCCGGAGGAACGCCTGCTGCGTCAGGTCCGCCGCGTCCTCCGCGCTCACGGTGTAGCGGCGCATCAGCGAGAAGACGAGGCCCCGGTGCCGTTCGAAGAGCTGGCCGAACGCCGTCGCGTCCCCCGCGAGGAAGGCCCCACACAGGGCTTCATCCGAGAGAGCGCTCACGGCCCCACCGGGCCGCACCAGTCCTAGGACCCGTCCGCTCACAGGGGCTTGAACCCTCCAGGGGCCGGAAGGTTATTTTCCGGCCCGTTTTTCGCCTCCCGGGACGTGTGCAAGACGTCCGGTACCGGGCAGGCGGGCGGGCGCAAGGCCTCAGGCCGAGGCGGTGTTGCTGCCCGGGGTGGGGTGGGCCTGGAGGTACTTCAGCACGTCGTCCAGGTGGCGGTAGACGCGCACCTCATGGTGGATGACGTGTTCGACGACGCCGTCCGCGCCGACGATGAAGGTGACGCGCCGGTCGATGTTGAGGACCGGCCACAGCACGCCCCAGGCGCGGCTGATCCGCCGCTCGTCGTCTCCCAGGAGGGCGAAGTGGATGCCCTCCTGTTCGGCGAAGTCGCACTGGGTGGTGAGCGTGTCCACGGAGACGCCGACGAGCTCCGCGCCCAGCTCGCGGATCCGCTCGTGGTTGTCCCTGAAGGCCCGGTTCTCGATGGTGCAGCCCACGGTGAAGGCGCGGGGGAAGAAGAAGAGCACGACGCGCCGGCCTCGCAGCTCCGACAATCGAACGGTCTGCCCGTGGCAGTCGGTCGCGGCGAAGTCCGGTGCGAGTTCTCCGACGGCAATCATTCGATGCGCGCTCCAGCCCGATACAGCGGGGGTTGCCCTTCCCCTACCACGTTTTCCCCGTCATCCCACGCCGCGCCGCGCCGGGGGTCCGCTAAGGTGCCCCCCGTGTCGACTGCCTCGATGGATTCCGTCTCCCCCGCCTTCCTCGATGCCCTGGCCCGTGGCCTGGGAGTGACCCGGGTCGCGCGAGTCACCGGCCTGGACCGCACCGGCGTGGAGGTCGCATGCGCGGTGCGTCCAGGTGGACACGTGCTCCAGGTGTGTAATGGCAAGGGGCTGACCTTCGACGCCGCGGCCCGGGGCGCGCTCTTCGAGACCGCGGAGCTGTGGGCGGCGGAGACGGTGCGGCCGGAGCGGCTGCGCTGGGGCTCCCGGACGGAGCTGGAGCGGGAAGGCGACACGGTCTGGGGCGTGGAGGCGCTCGGGTCGGCGGGCGCGGTGGTGGTGCCGAGGCTCGCGGGGCCGGAGGTGCGGCTGGCGTGGTGCGAGGCGCGGACGCTGGACGGGGACGAGCGGGTCTGGGTGCCGGCGCAGGGGGTGTACTGCCCGCCCTCGGGGACGGTGGAGCTGGGGCCGGTGTCGGTGGCGTGGACGACGAATGGATCCGGGGCGCATCCGGAGTCGGATCCAGCGCTGCTGCACGCGTTGCTGGAGGCCACGGAGCGGGACCAGCTGTCTCGGGCGTTGCCGGAGGGCTGGTCGGAGGAGGGCGTGGTGGGGCGGATGCTGCGGCCGGAGGGTCTGGAGGACGGAGCCCCGCGAACGGCCGCGCTGCGGGAAGCGCTGAGGGCCCAGGGGTTCCGGGCCTACCTCTTCGATGTGACGCCAGCGCCCCGGACGAAGGGCAGGGTGGGGCTGCCCGTGGCCGCGGCGGTGCTGGTGGACGCGGACGAGGGCCCGGTGCCGCTCACGGCCGGCTATGCGTGCGCGATGGACCGGGATGAGGCCTTGTTGAAGGCCTTGCTGGAGGCGGCGCAATCGCGGCTGACGGACATCCACGGAGCCCGTGAGGACGTGGCGGCGGCGGACCGCGATGCGGCGTTGGGGTTCGCGCAGGCGCTGTCAGAGGTGCGGCCCCGTCGTGGAGTGGACGCGATGCCGGACGTGGTGGACCGGCGCGCGAAGACCGCGGCGGCGAAGGTGCGCACGGTGTTGTCGCTGCTGGGCGGCGCGGGATTCACAAGGGTGGCGGGCGTGGCGCTGGACGCACCGGTGCCCGGGCTGCACGTGTGGAAGGTCGTGGTGCCGGGCATGCGCGTGTCGGAGCTCCTGTGAAGCGGCGGTCAGGTGTGAAGAGGGCAGGGGCCGTGAGTGTCCCGGATGCCGCGAGCGGGCCTGCGCGTGAAGGGGCTCGCGTGAAGCGCAGGGGTACCGGGTCCACGGATGCAGGGGGCCTGGCAGCAGGGCACGACGCGGGGCCTGCGCGTGAAGGGGCTCGGGTGAAGCGCCGGCCGGAAGACCTGGTGGTGTTCCTGGGGCCCTCGTTGCCCGCGGACGAGGCCCGGCGGATCGCACCGTGCACGGTGTTGCCTCCCGCGAGGCAGGGCGACGTGTGGCGGGCGCTGTCGCTCAAGCCCCGCGCGCTGGTGCTGGTGGACGGAGTCTTCGAGGCGCAGCCGTCCGTGTGGCATCACGAACTGCTCGCGGCGCTGGAGGCGGGCGTGGCCGTCTTCGGCGGAGGCAGCATGGGTGCGCTGCGAGCCTCGGAGCTGTCCGAGCACGGCGTGGTCGGTGTGGGCCGCATCTTCGGCTGGTATCGCGACGGCGTGGCGGTGGACGACTCGGAGGTGGCGCTGCTGCACGCGGACGCCGAACACGGTTGGCGTCCCCTCACCGTGCCCCTGGTGAACGTGCGTCACGCGGCGGAGCTGGCGCTAAAGGCGCGAGTGCTGGGGCGCGCGGGTGCCAAGGCCCTGGTGGACGCGGCCGCGGGAGTCTTCTACCAGGAGCGTTCCTGGCCCCGGATCCGCGAGGCAGTGGAGCCCGCGTGGACGCGGCCCGTGCGCGAAGCCTGGGACGCCTGGTTCACGGGAGGCGTGGAGGACCTCAAGCGGCTGGACGCCATCGAGTGCGTGCGCGCGGGTGCGGAGTTCGTGAGCCGGGCGCCTCCGACGCAACCTGGAGCGCGGCGCAATCCTTCGTCGCTGGTGCGGCGCCGGCGCTTGATGGAGGACGTGACGCGCGTGGGCTCGCGCGCCGTGGACTCCGGGCGCGTGATGGAACTGCTGCGCGGCGCGCCCGATGCGGAGGCCTGGGCGGAGGCGGGCCTGCGGCGGGCATTGCTCGCGGGCTGGGCGCGTTCGCTGGGGCTCGACGCGACGGAGGAGGAGATCGCAGCGGAAGAGGCCGCGTGGTGGAACGAGCGGAAGGTTCGTGCCTCGCGCCGTGCGGCCTTCCTCGCCGCGAACGGGCTGGATGCGCTGGAGCTGCGCCGCTTGTGCGAAGCCCGCGCGATGGAGCGCCTGGCCTTGAAGCACGCGTCGCGGCTCCTTCCGGATGGTCCTTCCTGGGACGAAGCCCTGGCTTCCGAAGCCCGCATGGGAGGCCAGTGGGAACAGGCCGCCCGAGCCCTGGCGGAAGCAGACGACGCGTCCGACGAAGGCGAATAGCCGGCCGGAGACGCATCCCCGCGCAATCCCAGCCAGGGCCCGCCGTCACATCCGGACGGGCTGAAACCTGTTTCACGAAACCCAGGCTGCCTGGCGGGTTGGACGCCTGTTCAGGGGCGACCCTCCTGCTGCGTCACGAAAAAACGTGACAGCCCCGCAGGGCCAGATAGGGTCAACCCCGGAGGTTGTCCGCATTGAGCACCGCTCCCTGGGTGGTTCCGCCAAGTGGGTCCGCGCCGTCATCGGCTGGGCACACTCGCGGATTGCGGGGAATCCGACCTCCGCGGTGGGATGTGGCAGGGAAGGCGCCCTCGCCGGTCTTGAAACCCCGGGTGGTCGTCCCCACCTCCCAGGTTGTGTCACGGCTTGAGTCAGCGGCATGACCACGCCACTCCACCCGGACCAGCTTGAAGTCGGCCACCACGTCGGCCCCTGGCGAATCGTCGGGACGCTTGGTGCGGGAGGCTTCGGCCGGGTGTTCAAGGTGGAGCGGGGCGGGCATGTCTACGCGCTGAAGCTCGCGTTGCGTCCGGCGAACCAGCACGCCAGCGATGAAGAGGACGTCAACGGGCGGATCGCGCGGGAGGTGGCGGCGCTGCTCGCGTGCGCGCCGCATCCCAACCTGCCGCGCGTGCACGCCGTGGATCGCTGGCCGGAGCCACCGGACGGCTACCTCTTCCACGTCACCGACTTCGTGGACGGAGAGACGTTCCACGAGTGGCGCTGGCGGGTGAAGCCCTCCGCCGCGCACCTGCTGACTGTCTACACGGAGGTCGTGCGGGTGGTGGCGGATCTCCACCGCAGGGGCGTGCATCACCGCGACCTCAAGTCGGACAACCTGCTCATCCGCCGCCTGGACGAGCGCCCCATCCTCATCGACCTGGGCACGGCGCGCATCCCCGGAGCCTCCACGCTGACGGTGGGCGTGGCGCCCGCGTCGCCGCACCTCCTGCCGCCGGAGTGCGTGACGTTCCTGCGTGAGGGCTCCTGGAAGGCCGGCGCGAACTTCGACGCGGGCATTCCGGGCGACCTGTACGCGCTGGGCGCGCTGCTCTACGAGTCCCTGACGGACGGCTACGCCTTCGACCCACGCCTTCCCTACGAACGGTTGCTGCCCGCCATCGAGACGGTGGTGCCGCGCGCTCCGAAGGACATCAACCCCAAGGTCCCCTCCAGCCTGTCGGACATCGCGATGCGGCTGCTCTCCAAGCGCCCCGAGGATCGCTACTCGGGAACGGAGACGCTGCTGCAGGCGCTCTGGGACGCCGCGAAGGACAAGCGCCACGCGGACTGGAAGGTCTCGCTGGACGTCCCGGCGGATCCGGATGCGTCCGGGCTGGACCGGGGCGTCGTGTCGCTGTCGCAGTTCCCTGGGGGGGCCACGGCGCTGACAGCGCAAGCCCGGGAGTCAGCGCCCGCGGAACCGTCCTCACCCGCGGAGGCCGTCGAGCCGAAGCGGCGCCGTCGTTCCGGCGCGGTGCTCGGCCTGGGAGTACTGCTGCTCGGCTTCTTGATTTTCGGGCTGGCGAGACTGACGCCGGACCGTCCTCCACCTGTTGTCGCGCCTGTGTCTGAGAAAGGAAGTTCGTCCGTGACACCAACCCCGAGTCTTCCCGATGCCGCCGTGCTCGCGGTGGCGTCTTCGCCGGATGCGGGCGTTTCCGCTGCGGTGGAGCCGACTCCGTCCGTGCCACCCGAGGCCGCGAGCGCGCTCGCGAAACCCCCGCGTGGAGATGGCGGCGTCATGCGGAAGGTCGCAGGAGCGGCCGTGGCGGCCTGCGTGGGCATGTCCTGCGCGGGAGGCAGTGCCAACACGCGCAATCTTGAAGGCGAACCGTGCCCGGCGGGAGCCAAGGAGGCCATGAGGGCGCTGAAGAACGCAGGCCGCGCCAATATGAGCTATGTCTACCTGAGGGAGTCCGAGAACGGGTACATGTCGCTGCGTGATCAAGAGCCCATCCAAGGCATCATCCATTACGATGGCCACGCACCCGGTGAACTGCCAGGCCGGTCGATCATGAGGGGCCGCGCGGTGTTTGAACCCGGATTCACACGGCTCCTCTTCACCGAGGCCACCCTACCTGGAGGGAAGGTCGTCCCCATCTGCATGGAGTACCAAGACAGCAATACCCGCCAGTACGGCTTTCCCCAGGCCCAGTCCAATTACCCGGAGGACACCGCGACTGTCCGGCATACGCCGATCCGGTTGTTCTACGTGGTGGGGGTCGGGCGCCTCCTCCGTCCGAACGAGGACTGACCCTTCGACGCGTTGACGCCTACTCACGGCGATGGGTCATCATCGCGCGGGGGCGCCTCTAACGCCTCGTGGTAGAAGGAACCCTCTGCCGCCCCCCCGGTTCGAGGAGCCCTTCCCACCGTGCCCTCCTGTCTGTTCGTCGTGCTTCCTCTGTTGCTCTGGTCGTCCCATGTCCTGGCGGCTTCTCCCGGTGCGAAGGATGCAGTTGAGGGAACGCTCCGGATGGAAGTGGGAGCCGAGGCCTCGGGGCTACGTCCCATCCGTATCGGGCCTGGGGTAAGCACGACGCTGCTCTTCGATACCGACATCCAGCAGGACCAGGTGAACCTGGAGTCGCGAGCCCAGTTCGCGCGGGTGAGCACGGGCAGTTCGGTTCTGGTCCTCGTTCCAGCCAATGACTTGCGGCAGGGAAGCGTCTTGACGCTGGCCATTCCCTTCAAGGATGCGGGTTCGACGCTGCCTGCAAGGCTGTCATTGACCCTGGTGGTGGATTCCGGCGCCGTGGATCGACAGGTGGAAGTCTACCGGCGTGCACGTTCCTCGGAGTCGTACCTCCAGGAAGTACAGCAACTGCGCGCGGAGCTCGAACGCTTGCGACAGGAACGCGGTTCCCCGGCGGGAGGCGCGAGCGAACAGGTGGGACTTCGCGAGCTCCTGACCACGACGCTGGTGGTTCCTGGCATCGCAATGCAGCCACAGGCGGGCCGCCTCGACTGCAGGCGGCAGTGCTCATTGCTGGTGGACAAAGGGGCGTCGTTCACGTGGGGACGGCGACGTGTGCTTCAGGTGTCGCTGAAGGCAGCCGACAAGAAGCCATGGACCATCGGGCGGGCCGTGCTGGTGGACCGGCAGGGAAAGGAGTTGCGGTCCTCTCCGCCCTTCCAATCCGGACCCATCACGAACGAATCCTACGTCACCGTGGTGCTGGAGTTCGAAGCGAACAGCCTGGACCGGGAGGGCTATCAACTGAGCGTCACGGATGCGGATGGCGTCCGGACGGTGCAGTGGAGTGGCATCTCTTTCCCCTGAGTCCGAATCCCGGTACCCCCTGTCCCCATGCCGGGTAGGGTGCGGCTCCACACGATGACCTTCGACCTCACGCCCGAATCCCTGCGCTGCGTCCGCGCCGACGCGCGCGAGCCCGAGGGCTACCGGGCCGTCCTCGGCGACACCCGCGCCTCGCTGCTCCACACGGATCCGCCCTATTGCCTGCTCACCCGGCGCCGCAAGGGCGGGGACCTGCGCGACCCCCGCGCGAACAAGAAGATCGACCGCAACCCCATCGTCCGCTTCGAGTCCGTGCGCGACTACCGCGTCTTCTCCGAGGCCTGGCTCACGCGCGCAACCGCGCACCTCACCCCCGACGCGCCCCTCATCATCTGGACCAACCTGCTGGGCAAGGAGCCCATCCTCACCGCCGCGCACGGCCTGGGCTACACCCACCTGCGCGGCGAATACGTCTGGGGCAAGCGCACCACCGACAAGAACGCCAACGAGCAGCTCCTGCGCGTCTACGAGGTCGCCCTCGTCATCGCCCGCACGCCCGCGCCGCCGCTCGCCCTGGGGGACGCCCCCACCGTGTGGGCCGTCGTCGGCGGCTACGACGATGACGCCGAGGCCGTGCAGTGGGGCGGCCACCCGCACCACAAGCCCTTCTCCGTGCTGGAGCCCCTGGTCCGCACCTGGAGCCTCCCCGGCGACACCGTGTTGGATCCGTTCGCCGGCAGCGGTTCCATGCCGTCCGCCGCCCTGCGCCTGGGCCGCCGCCCCGCCTGCATGGAGGTCGAACCCGAGTGGGCCGAGCGCGTCACCCACCGCCTGCGCGAAACCGCCCGTCAGCTGGCCAGCGCCCGGTAGAAGCGCGTCTCGCTCCACAGGGGCACGTCCGTGGGACGGTGGCCCCACCAGTTCATCACCAGCGTGCGCCGCTCGCGTGAAGGCCCCGGCAGCTTGCCGTCCGGCACCTGGTTGTCCGCGTCCAGCACCCCGTGCGTCAGCGTCCCGTCGAACACCACCAGCCGGTTGGGGCGCGGCGCCACCAGCGTCAAATCCTCCAGCCGGTCCGGCGCGAGCGACGGGTTGTCTTCACACGGCAGCTCCCGCGTCACCGCCAGCGCGCCGCCCCGCACCCGGTTGAGGAACAACACCGACGAGCGCACCGGGTGCACCAGCTTCCCCGTGGCCAACGCCAGGCGCTCGTCCCGGTCCTGGTGGAAGTCCACCCGCACGTCCGTGGCCCGCATCCGGGACAGCCACCACTCCACGCCCGCAATCTTCCAGCCCTTCGTCACCCGGGGCCGCAGCGTGTGGATGACCTCCTCCACCACGTTCTCCGGGGGCCCGAAGGCGTACCAGAACGTCGTCTGGTACGTGTGACGCAGGCGCTCTCCCTTCAGGTCCCCCACGCGGCGTGACAGCCGTTGGAAGAGGGTCGGGGGCAGGGCGGGCTCGGTGAGCTGGACGAGGGATTCCACGATGGGGCGGAAGCTTTCCCCCGAACGCGAGGTGGGCGCCACTCCCTTTCACCGGTAGGCTTCGCCCCCTCATGAAGCCCCATCAGAAGATGCTCCTCGGCATTTCCGCCGGCGCGGTGGCCGGGCTCGTCTGCAACGCCGTGTTCGGGAGCGCGGACTGGCTCATCTGGCTCGTCGAGCACGTCACCAACCCGCTGGGGCAGATCTTCATCCGCCTGCTCCTGATGCTCGTCGTGCCGCTCCTGTTCTCCGCGCTCGTCGTGGGCGTGGCGGAGCTGGACTTGAAGCAGGTGGGCCGCCTGGGCGCCCGCACGCTGGGCTACACCGTCGTCTTCTCCGTCATCTCCGTGCTCATCGGCCTGTTGCTCGTCAACACGCTGAGGCCGGGGGACGGCTTGAGCGACGAGGCCCGCGCCCTGGCCCGCACGGGCACGACCATCAAAGCCGCGCCGCCCCCCGGGGACACCTCCATGGGCGCGCTCTTCATGTCCATGGTGCCCACCAACCCGCTGAAGGCCGCGGCGGACGGGGACATGATTGGCCTCATCGTCTTCTCGCTCATCTTCGGCCTGGGCCTGGCGCTCACCCCGGGCGAGCCCGCGCAGCGGCTCAAGGACGTCATCCAGGGCCTCTATGACGTGATGATGAAGCTCATCGATGGAGTGCTCCAACTGGCGCCCGTGGGCGTGGGCGCGCTCCTGTTCTCCATGACGGCGCGCCTGGGCTTCCACATCCTGGGACAGCTGGCGTCGTACGTGGGCGTGGTGCTGCTGGCGTTGGGCATCCACATGTTCGTCGTGTACTCGCTGTCCGTGCGCTTCCTGGGCGGACGCAACCCGGTGGAGTTCTTCCGCTCCTGCCGGCTGGCCATCGTCACCGCGTTCTCCACGTCCTCCTCCAGCGCGACGCTGCCCACCGCCCTCAAGGTGGCGGAGGAGAACCTCAAGCTGCCGCGCAACGTGTCGCGCTTCGTGCTCACCGCCGGCTCCGCGATGAACCAGAACGGCACCGCGCTCTTCGAGGGCGTCACCGTCCTCTTCCTCGCGCAGGTGTATGGCGTTCCGCTGGACCTCACGCAGCAGGCGACCATCATGTTCATCTGCGTGCTGGCGGGCATTGGCACCGCGGGCGTGCCGGCGGGCTCCATCCCCGTCATCGCCATGATTCTGGGCATGTTCCACATCCCCGTGGAGGGCCTGGGCCTCATCCTCGGCGTGGACCGCTTCCTGGACATGTGCCGCACCGTGCTCAACGTCACCGGAGACCTGGCGGCCGCCGTGTACGTGTCGCGCGGCGAGCCCCCCGACCGGCCGGTCGGCGAGGAGGCGGCGCAGTCCCCCACCGCCTGACGTGGCGTCACCCCGGTTCCACCTTTGACCGAAGTCCCCTCCGCCGTCTTTCGAATCCAAGGAGCTTCAGCCGCATGAAAGTCGCCAACGGTCGCGTCGTCGCCCTCGATTACCGCCTCCACATGGGAGACGGGCAGATCATCGACCAGAGCGCCCCGAATCAGCCGCTCGCCTATCTGCACGGGCACAAGCAGATCGTCCCCGGACTTGAGGGCGCGCTGGAAGGCCTGGGAGTGGGGGACAGCAAGCAGGTGGTGGTGACCCCGGAGAATGGCTACGGCATCCACAAGCCGGAGGGCGTGCGCAACGTCGCTCGCACCATGCTGCCCAGCACCTACCTGCCCCAGGTGGGCGGCACGCTGATGGCCCAGACGGAGGACGGCGACGTCCCCCTGCGCATCATCGCCGTGAACCCGGACTCCGTCGTGGTGGACTTGAACCACCCGCTCGCCGGCAAGACGCTCCACTTCGACGTCACCGTGCGCGAAGTGCGTGACGCGACGCAGGAAGAGCTGGCGCACGGCCACGTCCACGGGCCGGGCGGCGCGCACGGGTAGCGGCTTTTCCAACCGGAGGGCACGGAGCGTTTCGTGACCTCGGGGGGCGTGCACTATCTTGCGCCCCCCATGGTTCCTCCCGTCCCGAACCCCAGCCAGCTCCGCGTCCCCGCGCCCGACCCCGGCGCCGTCCCCGAACGGCCCGGCGCCTCCGCGGCCATGGATCCGGAGCTGTACTGGCGGGAGCACGTCTACCAGGGCGGAGCGCGGCAGCTCACCGTGCGCGCCGTCATCGCCGGGATGCTCATTGGCGCGGTGATGTGTCTGTCCAACCTCTACGTCATCCTCAAGACGGGCTGGAGCCTGGGCGTCACCATCACCGCGTGCATCCTGGCCTTCGCGGTGTTCGGCACGCTGCGCTCGCTGAAGCTGCTGCGCAACGAGTTCACCGACCTGGAGAACAACGCCATGGGCTCCGTGGCGTCCGCCGCGGGCTACATGACGGGCGGCGGCAACATGGCCGCGGTGCCCGCGCTGCTGATGCTCACCGGCACGCTGCCGTCGTCCGGCTGGCTGATGGTGTGGTTCGCCGTCATCTCCGCGCTGGGCGTCTTCGCCGCCATCCCCATCAAGCGCCAGCTCATCAACATTGAAGCGCTCCCGTTCCCCACGGGCACGGCCACCGCGGAGACCATCCGCGCGCTGCACGGCCACGGCGAGGTGGCCCGCCGCAAGTCGCGCCTGCTGGGTCTGGCGGGGCTGGTGGGCGCGCTGCTGGTGTTGGTGCGCGACGCGCGCTTCACCTGGCTGAAGAACCTGCCGGAGAAGGTGAGCCTGCCGTTCAGCATCCTCGGACGCGAGGCGGGCAAGTGGTCCCTGTCGTTCGACTTCAGCCTGCTGCTCATCGGCGCGGGCGCGCTGGTGAACTTCCGCACCGGCTGGTCCATGTTGCTGGGCGCCATCCTCAACTACGGCTTCCTCGCGCCGGCCATGGTCGCCCAGGGCGTCATCCCGGAGGTGACGTACAAGGCCATCAACAGCTGGTCGCTGTGGACGGGCTCCGCGGTGCTGGTGTCGTCCGGCCTGCTGTCGTTCGCGTTCCAGTGGAAGAGCGTGGTGCGCTCGTTCTCCGCGCTGGGCGGGCTGGTGGGGATGAAGCCCAAGGAGGGCGCGCGTGTGGATCCGCTGGCGGACATCGAGTGTCCCCCGGCGTGGTTCCCCCTGGGCTTCGCGCTCCTGGGCCCGGTGGCCGTCTTCCTCATGGTCCACCTGTTCCAGATTCCCTGGTGGGCGGGCGTGCTCGCGCTGCCCCTGGCGGTGGTGATGGGCGTCATCGCGTCGCGCGTGACGGGCGAGACGGACACCACGCCCACCAAGGCGCTGGGCCCTGTCACCCAGCTCATCTTCGGGGGACTGGCGCCGGGCAACATCCCCGCCAACGTGATGAGCGCCAACGCCACGGGCGGCGTGGGGCTGCACTCGGCGGACCTGCTCACGGACCTGAAGTCCGGGTGGCTGTTGGGCGCGTCGCCGCGTCAGCAGTTCGTCGCGCAGCTGTTCGGCGTGGTCGCGGGCGCCCTGGTGGTGGTGCCCATCTTCAAGCTGCTGGTGCCCACCGCGGACGTGCTAGGCACGGAGCAGTTCCCCGCGCCCGCGTCCATGGTGTGGGCTGGCGTGTCGAAGATGCTCGCCTCGGGCGTGTCCGCGCTGCACCCCACCGCGCGCCTGGGCGCCCTGTGCGGCGCGCTGCTGGGCATCACGCTGGTGCTGCTGGAGCGCTGGGCCCATCCGAAGGTGAAGGCCTTCATCCCCACCGCGTCCGGCCTGGGGCTGGCCATCGTCATCCCCGGCTCCAGCTCCATCAGCCTCTTCGTGGGCGCGGCGCTGGCGGCGTTCCTCCGGCGCACGAAGCCGAAGCTCGCGGAGGACGCGGTGCTGCCCGTCAGCTCCGGGTTCATCGCGGGCGAAAGCCTCCTGGGCATCGCCATCGCCATGGTGAAGGCCTTCGGCTTCATGCCGAAGTAGGGGGCCTGCTCAGTCCACCTTGCTGGTGGCCCAGGACACGCCCGCGACGAAGCGGAAGGTGGGCGTGTCGAACCCCGCGCCCACGCCCGGGCCGCCCATCACATACAGGTCCAGGCTGGACAGGGCATGGCGGCGGATGGCGATGAGCAGCTCCGCCCCCACCCGGCCTCCGTTCAGCGGGATGCCCGTGAGCACGCTTACCTCGCCGCGCGTCAGCTCGCCGTGGAGCGACGTCACCGTGGCGCCCAATCGCAGCTCATTGCCAGCGATGTCGCGCGGGTCGTAGGACACGGGGCCCAGGTCCTGGCGCTTGCGCAGGAAGATGCCGGCCTCGCCGCCCACCTGGAAGCCCTCGCCCACGTAGCCCAACTGCAGACGCGGCTGCCACGCGTAGTCCTCGTGCGCCTGCGCCGCGCGGCTGCCCACCGGCAGTCCCGCGGTGAACCCCACCGAGAGGTTGATGGGGGCGCCCTTCGTCTGGCGGAGCACCGCGGCCCGGGCCGTCAGCCACGGCGTGGCGATGCCCCCGGAGTTCGGCCCGTAGTACTCCAACGTGGGCTTTCCCCCCTGCGTCAGGACGAGGGGCAGCTCACCGCCCACCTCCAGCCACGACAGCACGCCGAAGCCCACCGTCAGGTGGGCGGTCATCTTGTTCTCCACCAGGCCCGTGCCCTCGCCGGGCTCCCAGCGCGTCTGGAAATGCAGGGGCAGCTGCTCGTAGTGGTAGTTCAACGCCACACGCAATTGCCCTGCCTCCAGCGTCCGCCCCGTCCCCACCACCAGCGAGCCCAGCGCCGCCGGGTCCAGGCGAAGCCGTTGCAGGTCGAACATGGGCAGCGGGCTCTTGGGGCCGCTTTCCAGGGCGTGGGCGGAGAAGGGGAGGGACAGCAGGGCTGCGGTGAGGACCGAGGCCGGACGGAACACGTGACGACTCCCGAGGCGGAGGGACGCGGACTCTAGCCAGAGTCCCCCCGCCCGAAAATCATGCACGGAGTGCAGCGAATTGTGGGTTCCTCCACGAACAAGCTGTCACGTCAGGCCGTGCCGGCCGCCAGGTCCTGCAATTCCTGCCATCGCGTATAGAGCCGATCCACTTCAGCGGTGGTGGCTTCCAGGGCCTGATTGACTTCCGCCACCTTGGAGCCCTGGCTGTAGACGGCGGGGTCGGCCAGCTTCGCCTCCAGCTCCGCCTTGCGCTTCTCCGCGGTCTCGATGGTGGCCTCCATGCCGTCCAGCTCGCGCTGGTCCTTATAGGAGAGCTTCCCGAGCTTCTTCTGGGCGGGCTTCTGGGCGGGCTCCTCGCGGGCCTCGTCCTTCCTCGGCTCGTCCTTCTTCAGCGCGGCGGCCTTGAGCGCGGCGGCCCGCGACTGCTCGCGCAGCCGCTTGTACATGTCGTAGTTGCCCTCGTAGCGGGTGACCTTGCCCTCGCCGTCGAAGGAGAGGATGGCGGTGGCCACCTTGTCGAGGAAGTACCGGTCGTGCGTCACCAGCAGGGTGCTGCCGGCGAAGTCCAGGAGCAGGCGCTCCAGGATGTTGAGGGTGACGATGTCCAGGTCGTTGGTGGGCTCGTCCAGCACCAGCACGTTGGCGCCTTCCAGGAACAGCCGCGCCAGCAGCAGCCGGTTGCGCTCGCCGCCGGACAGCGCGCCCACCTTCATGCGCTGCATGGGTACCGGGAAGAGCAGGTCCTCCAGGTAGTCGCGCAGGGCCACCCTCCGGTCCGCCAGCTCCACGTGGTCCTCGCCGTTGGAGGCCGCGTCGTACACCGTCTGCTCCGGGTCCAACTGGGCGCGCTGCTGATCGTAGTAGGCGACCTTGGTGTTCTTCCCGATGACGAGCTTGCCGCTGTCCGCGGGAATCTCCCCCAGCATCACGCGCAGGAAGGTCGTCTTGCCCACGCCGTTGGGCCCCAGGAAGCCCACGCGCTCGCCGCGCTGGAGGCGGAAGTCCACGCCGTCCAGCACCTTGCGCTCGCCGAAGGACTTCTTCAGCCCTTCCGCCTCGATGACGGTGTGGCCCAGCCGCGGCGCCGCCACCACCTTCAAGTCCGCCACCTTGGGGCGCTGGAAGCCCTTCTCCGCCAGCAGCTTCTGCGCCCTTTCGATGCGGGCCTTGCTCTTGGTGCGCCGCGCCTCCGGGCCCTTGCGCAGCCACGCCACCTCCTGGGCAATCCAGCGTCCGCGCTTGTGCTCCGCCGTCTCCGCGTTCTCCTGGGCCACGAGCTTCTGCTCCACGTAGGCCGCGTAGTTGCCGGGGTAGGAGATGAGGCCGCCGCCGGGCTGGATCTCCACGATGCGGTCCACCAGGTCGTCCAGGAAGTAGCGGTCGTGCGTGACGAGCAGGAGCGCCCCGGGCAGCTTGTCCAGCTCGTCCTCCAGCCAGTCCACGGTGTCCGCGTCCAGGTGGTTGGTGGGCTCGTCCAAGAGCAGCAGGTCCGGGCGCGTGAGCAACGCGCGGGCAATGGCCACGCGCTTCTTCAGGCCTCCGGACAGCTGGGCCACGGGCCGGTCCCAGTCCTTCACGCCCAGGCGGTCCAAGAGCGTCTTCGCGTGGTGCTCCGTGTCCCATCCGCCCGCCTGTTCAATCCGGTCGCTCAGCGCGGACAGCTGCTCCAGCATCTTCTGGGTGGCGTGCGCGGGGTCCGCCTCCAGCTTCCGGGACAGCTCCGCGTGCGCGTCCAGCGCCTCCTTCAGCGGCGCCTGGGACACGGCCAGCTCGCTCTGCACGGTGGCGCCTTCGGGGAACTCCGGCTCCTGGGGCAGGTAGGTGACGCGCGCGCCCCGGCGCAGCTGCAGCTCGCCCAGGTCCGGCTTCGCCGCGCCGGCCAATATCTTCATCAGGGATGACTTGCCGGAGCCGTTGACGCCCACGAGGCCCACGCGCTCGCCCTCCTCGATGGTGAAGGTGAGGCCCTCGAAGACGGTGCGGCTGCCGAAGGCGAGCTGGACGTTGGCGGCGCGAAGCAGCGTCACGGAAAGGAACCTTTCGAAAAGGGGGACGGAAGAAAGCGAAAGGGCGCCCCCCACATGAAGCGGGGAGCGCCCTTCCTACAGCCAGTGCGGCGTGGGCACCCGGACTACTTGCGGGCAGCCTGCTCCGCGGCCTGCTTCTCCTTGTACTGCGCCATCAGGGCCTCCGCCTCGTTGCGCGGGACCGGCGAGTACCGGGCGAACTCCATCGTGAACTCGCCCTTGCCCTGGGTCGCGGAGCGCAGGTCGGTGGAGTAGCCGAACATCGTGTTCAGCGGCACTTCCGCCACGGCCGTGACGTAGCCCTCGGCGGTGCCCGTCTCCAGGATGGTGCCGCGGCGCTGGTTCAGCTGGCCGACGACGGAACCCTGGAAGTCTTCCGGAGCCGTGACTTCGACCTTCATGATCGGCTCGAGGATGATCGGCTTGGCGGCGGCGTAGCCCTCGCGGAAGCCCATGATGGCGGCCGTCTTGAACGCCATTTCGGACGAGTCCACCGCGTGGAACGCGCCGTCGTTGATGACCACGCGCAGGCCCACCACGGGGAAGCCGATGAGGCTGCCCTTCTTCACGGCCTCCGTGAAGCCCTTGTCGCACGCGGGGATGAACTCGCGCGGGATGGAGCCACCGACGATGTCGTCCACGAACTCGTACTGCTGCACGGCGTCCGAGGGCAGGGGCTCCACGTAGCCGCACACGCGCGCGAACTGGCCGGAACCACCGGTCTGCTTCTTGTGCGTGTACGCGAACTCGCCCTTCTGGGAGATGGTCTCGCGGTACGCCACCTGGGGCTTGCCGGCGACCACTTCGCAGTCGTACTCGCGCTTCATGCGCTCGATGTAGATCTCCAGGTGCAGCTCGCCCATGCCGCTGATGATGGTCTGCGCGGACTCTTCGTCACGGTGCACGCGGAAGGTGGGGTCTTCCTTGTGGAAGCGGTTGAGCGCCTTGGAGAAGTTGGTCAGCTTGTCGCGGTTCTTCGGCGTCACCGCCAGGGAGATCACCGCGTCCGGCACGAACATGGACGTCATCGTGTAGTTCACGGTGCCGTCGGTGAACGTGTCGCCGGAGGCGCACTCGATGCCGAACAGCGCGACGATGTCGCCGGCCGTGGCCTCGCTCACGTCGTGCATTTCCGACGCGTGCATGCGGACGATGCGGGGAACCTTGACCTTCTTCTGGTTCACCTGGTTGAAGATGAAGTCACCCTTGCTCACCTTGCCCTGGTAGATGCGCATGTAGGTGAGCTGGCCGTAGCGGCCGTCTTCCAGCTTGAACGCCAGGCCGACGAAGGGCTTGGACGCGTCCGACTCCAGGATGATCTTGGCCTCGTTGTTCTTCTGGTCGAGGGCCTCGTTGGTCGCTTCCTTGGGGTTCGGCAGGTAGCTGCACACCGCGTTCAGGAGCAGTTGCACGCCCTTGTTCTTGTACGCGGAGCCGCACATCACCGGCGTCATCTTCAGCGCGATGGTGGCCCGGCGCACGGCGGCGCGGAGCTGCTCCTCGTCGATGGCGCCCGGATCCATGAGGAACGCCTCGCCCAGCACGTCGTCGACGTTGGCGATGCCCTCGATCATCTCGTCGCGGCGCAGCTTCGCCTCGTCGAGCATGTCCGCGGGGATGGCCTCCTCGCGCACGGTCTCGCCGTTCTCACCATCGAAGTAGAACGCCTTCATGGAGAGCAGGTCGATGAGGCCCTGGAAGCGGTCCTCCGCGCCGATGGGGTACTGGAGCTTCACCGCGTGGTGGCCCAGCTTCTCCTTCAGCTGCGCGGCGACGCGGTCGTAGTTCGCGCCCGAGCGGTCCATCTTGTTGATGAACGCGATGCGCGGAACCTTGTAGCGCTTCATCTGGCGGTCCACCGTGATGGACTGCGACTGCACGCCCGACACGGAGCAGAGCACCAGGATGGCACCGTCGAGAACGCGGAGCGCGCGCTCCACCTCGATGGTGAAGTCCACGTGTCCCGGCGTGTCGATCAGGTTGATGTTGTATTCGCCCCACATCGCGTACGTGGCGGCGGACTGGATGGTGATGCCCTTCTCACGCTCCAGGTCCATCGAGTCCATGATCGCGCCCACGCCGTCCTTGCCGCGGACCTCGTGGATCTCGTGGATCTTGCCCGTGTAGAACAGGATGCGCTCGGAGAGCGTCGTCTTGCCCGAGTCGATGTGGGCAGAGATACCGATGTTACGAATCTTCTCGATGGGTACGTTGGAGGCCACGATCCGGTCCTTCTTCTATTGAAAAAATTGCCTGAGGGAACAGAGCAGGCGGGGCCCTTACTTCCCACAGGACCCAGTTACCAGACAAATCCGCATGACGCGGGGCGTACATCCGCCTACTTTCCGCCGTCCCCGTTCCGACTGAGGTCTCATAACAATGAGCGCGAGCGAAAACTTCTCACTGGCCAGGGCCTGGCTCAAGGCCTTCAACGCCCACGACGTCACCGCCCTGGTAGCGCTGTACGCGGAGGATGCAACACACACCTCGCCCAAGATTCGCGTCCTGCATCCGGAGACGGGCGGGCGCCTGGTGGGCCGGCCGGCCCTGGAGCAGTGGTGGAGGGACGCCATCGCCCGGCTGCCGGGCTTGCGCTACGAGGAGACGGCCCTCACGGCGGACGGGGACCGGGTGTTCATGGAGTACCTGCGCCACGCGCCCAACGAGGCCCCCCTGCCGGTGGCGGAGGTGCTGGAAGTGAAGGGCGGGCGCATCGTCGCGTCACGCGTCTACCACGGCTAAGGTGCCCCCCATGGCGACCCCCAATTTCGACCGGGACTTTGGATACCTGCTGCCCTTCATGGACAAGGTGGCGGCGGCCGCCTCGGACCTGCCGGACGCCTCCGCCCGCGAGGAGCTGGTGCGGCTGGTGGCGGAGGAGAAGGTCCGCTGGACGCGCATCCGGGAGCTGCTCCAGGGCGCCACGGGGCAGGGCGGCGCCTCCAAGGGGCCCGCTCAGAAGGCTTCTGCCTCGAAGGCCCCATCGCCCGCCGCCGCGCCCCCGCTGGCCCGGGTGTCCGCGGACGGCGTGAACCGGGTGGCCCAGCGCGAGGCGGGCTTCACGGTGGGAAGCCTCAAGGACTCGCGCTAGGCCCGGGTCCGGTGCGGATCAGGTGCTGCTCACCCGCACCTGGTCCAACGCGTCGTAGGTGGCGGCCTTGTAGGCCTCAGACAGCGTCGGGTAGTTGAAGCAGGTCTCCACGAAGAGCTGCGCGGTGGAGCCGGTGAGCAGCGCGGTGAGCCCCACGTGCACCAGCTCCGAGGCCTGCTCGCCCAGCACGTGCACGCCCAGGAGCTTCAGGTCGTCGCGGTGGAAGAGCAGCTTCAGCAGGCCCTGTCGCTCCCCGATGATCTGCCCGCGCGGGTTGGTTTCGAAGGTGGCGCGGCCGACCACGTAGGGGACGCTGCGCGCGCGCAGGGACTCCTCCGTGTCGCCGGCCATGGACACCTCCGGGATGGTGTAGATGCCGTAGGGCAGGATGGGCGTGAGCGTGCGCTTGCCCGGGCCGAACGCGTGCTCCACCGCGATGCGGGCCTGCTCCATGGACGTGGAGGCCAGCGCGGGGAAGCCGATGACGTCCCCCACCGCGTAGATGTGCGGCACGGCCGTCTGGTACGCGAGCCCCACTTCAATCTGGCCGCGCTTGCCCTGCTTCACGCCCAGCGCCTCGATGCCCAGGCCCGCGGTGTTCGAGGTGCGGCCGGAGGCGACCAGCACCTGATCCGCCTCCAGCACCTCGCCGGTGGACAGCTTCAGGCGGATGGGCTCCTCGTGGGACTCCGGGACGTGCGCGGACTCCACGGTCTGGCCCAGGCGCAGCCGCACGCCCAGCGTCTCCATGCAGTCGCGCAGCACCTGCCCCACTTCGGCGTCCAGGAAGGACAGGAGCTCGTTCTTCACCTCCACCAGCGTCACCGGGATGCCCAGCGCGGCGAACATGCACGCGTACTCGCAGCCGATGACGCCGCCGCCCACCACCACCAGCGTGCGGGGCAGGGTGGTGATGTCGAGGATTTCATCCGAGTCGTGCACGCGCGGGTCGCCGAAGGGGTACAGCGGCGGGCGGTACGGGCTGGAGCCGGTGGCGATGAGGACGGTGCCGGCGGTGAGCCGGGCGACCTCCGCGCCGTCGCGCTTCACCGCGACGGTGTGCGCGTCCGCGAAGGAGCCGGCGCCCTGGAACAGCGTCACGCCGTGGCGCTGGAGGTTCTTGTGGATGCGCTCGCGCTCCATCTGCTTCACGCGGCGCTCGCGGAAGAGGAAGTCGGAGACGGTGGCCTCGTGGCGCAGCGTCGCGTCCACGCTGTAGAGGCCGCGCGCCTTGAAGCCGGACAGGTGCAGTGCCGTCTCGCGCAGCGTCTTGGAGGGGAGGGTGCCGGTGTTGGCCGCGGTGCCTCCGAGCACCGGCTCCCGCTCCACCACCGCCACCCGCTTCCCCGCGAGAGAGGCCTGCACCGCGCCCCATTCACCCGCGGGGCCTGATCCGATGACCACCAGGTCGAAGTCCGCCATGGGCCGCACCCTAACCCCACCCCGGGGGGCCAGGGCACCGGGAAGTCAGCCCCGGCCCGAGTAATTCAGCTTCTCGCGGACCTCCTCCTCGGTGAGGAGGCGGAAGCCGCCCTCGGGGATGTCTTCCAGGGTGATGTCGCCCACGGCCTCCCGGTGAAGCGCGCGGGCAGGCAGCCCCACGACGCCCAGCATGCGCTTCACCTGGTGGTGGCGGCCTTCGGTGAGAATCACCTCCACCGTGTGCTCGTCGCGCACGCGCACCACGGCGGGGCGGGTGGGGCCGTCATCCAGCATCATCCCCTGGCGCAGCGGCTCCACCTTCGCGTCGTCCGCGGTGCTGAACACCGTGGCGACGTAGCGCTTGGGCAGGTTCGTCTCCGGGGACGTGGCGTGGGCCACCAGCTTGTCGTCGTTGGTGAAGAGCAAGAGGCCCGTGGTGTCCACGTCCAGCCGGCCCACGGCGTGCCAGGTGAAGCGGTTCAGCTCCAGGGGCAGTTGGGGCAGGAGGAGTTCGAACACCGTGCCCGTGCGGTGCTGGCGCGCCGTGGAGGTCAGCACCCCCGCGGGCTTGTGGAAGGCCAGCACGTGCGTGGGCGCTCCCTTGCGCACCGGGTGCCCGTCCACCTTGATGACGGCGTCGGGAGGCACGGGAGTCAGCGGCGTGGTCGCCACGCGGCCGTTGACGGTGACACGGCCCGCCTTGATGGCGGCGTCGGCCTCGTCTTGGGGCATGGCACCCGCGCGGGCGAGCGCGCGGGAGAGCCAGTCCGGCTTCTCCTTGCCCTCCCAGCGGTTGGGGCGGGGCGGGGACT